>JANMVB010000063.1:0-2222 GCA_031392305.1 Ferruginibacter sp. | reverse complement strand
GATGAACCATACCAAAAAATTTGGCGGTGACATTGAGAAAGGTATTATGGCGATGGCAGAAGAAATACGAAACCATTCACATTAAAGTATAAGTAATGAAAGCAATATTTTTTATCAAAATTTCTGTATGGCTACTTTTATCCGGTTGCAACACTTTGTCAGAAAATGATGCAATTCAGGAGTACATACCCGGAACGTATATTCGATATTCACAGCATGAGTTTGGAAACGAGCATGATACCATGGTCATTACGCTACAGAATAAAATATCCAGGGAATATAAATTAGTAAGGAAGTGGAAGTATGAAAGAAAACTGGATGGAAAAGATATAGAACCGGAATACAAAAGCTTTGCAACTTCTGCTATTTATGATGAGAAGAATACGTTGTTACAGGAAGTACAAACCGGCGGTAGCTATACATTTGATACTAGGCAAAATGTGTTATTTGCCGGAACAACCAAATATCTAAAAGTAAAATAAATATGTTATGAAAAAGTTATTGGCAATTGTGATTTTAGGGTTTTGCCTTACGATATTGCCCAGTCAGAAGGCTAAGGCTATAATACCAATCGTACAAATCATAAAGGCAGCAATTAAAAAAGTAATAAAGGCAATGGACTTACAGGTACAGCGGATTCAGAATAAGACTATATGGTTACAGAATGCCCAAAAAACATTGGAGAATAAAATGTCGAAACTAAAGCTGGATGAAATTAAGGATTGGGTGGAAAAGCAGCGAAAGCTCTATGATGATTACTTCCAGGAACTAAAAAAAGTAAAAGTTACACTTGCATATTATCACCGGGTAAAAGAGATTATTCAGCGGCAGATTCAGATTATAGCTGAATATAAAGCTGCCTGGGCTTTGTTCAGACAAGACAAAAACTTTACACAGGGGGAACTTGACTATATACAAAAAATTTATACCGGCATGCTCAATGAAAGCTTCAAAAGTATTGATCAGCTTTCTCTGGTTATAAATTCATTTGCTACAACAATGAGTGACGGAAAAAGGATGGAAATAATTAATTCAGTTTCTGATGATTTGATGCAACAAATAGTGGACTTAAAAACTTTCAATAATCAGAATAAAATCATTTCCCTGCAAAGAGCAACAGAAAAAGGAGAAATTGATTACATAAAAAGATTGTATGGTATAGCGCCTTAATCAAATAATTATTTGTGAATAATGCAAACAGGTGGGTATGAAAAAGATGATTATGATTTTGTCAACATGTTTTCTCGTTTCCAATTCAATAAATGCTCAAACATGGCAGGAATGGTTTCAACAAAAGAAAACTCAAAAGAAATACCTGCTTCAGCAGATTGCAGCATTAAAAGTTTATCTCAATTATGCTAAGAAGGGTTATGATATTGCTAATAAAGGAATTACTACAGTAAACAATATTAAGAAAGGTGATTTTAACCTGCATCAAGATTTTCTGGGTTCATTAAAAAATCTAAATCCGAAAATAAAAAAATATATCAAGCTGGCTGATATAATCGCATTTCAGCTATGGATTATAAAACGCACAAGGCTGACCTTTAAAGCAATTCAAACAAGCAAACAATTTTCTTCCTCCGAATTGGATTACTGTAAGGAGGTATTTAATAATCTGCTGGATGAATGTGATAAAAGTATTGATGAGTTGCTCATGGTTACCACATCCGATATACTAGTAATGACAGATGGTGAAAGGATAAAACGTGTGGATGACCTTTATACTGATATGCAGGATAAAAATGCTTTCTGTTCTTCTTTCAGTGATGAGCTGGAATTATTATCTGCTCAGCGATTATCCGGCCAGGTAGAGATAAATTATTCTAAAATTTTAAATGGCTTAAAATGAAAAAGATGATGGTGATTTTGGGGATCTGTTTAATGACAATTCCAGTCAAAGCCCAAAGTGATGAAATTCAACAATTACTGTTGAATTTGCAAAAACTTGCCCAATTTAAAAAGATATTACAAAACATGTATGATGGATATAAGATATTGAATAATGGTTATACCGCAGTTGTAAATATCTCTCAAGGTAATTTTAATCTGCATAATACATTTTTGGATAATCTATTTCAGGTAAGCCCCTCAGTGAGGAAATACAAAAGAATTGCTGATATCATAAATTATCAAATTCGAATTGTGAAAGAATATAAAGCTGCATTTAATCAATTCCAAAATGATAAACAATTTACAGTTCAGGAAATTGAATATATCGG
>JANMVB010000035.1:0-11178 GCA_031392305.1 Ferruginibacter sp. | reverse complement strand
GTAGTTTTTGTAACTGCAACAGCAGTAGTTTTTTCGGGTTCATCTTTTAGCAAACGGCCACGGTCGTATTTGTCAAGCCTTGATATGCGCCCACTGGGATCATAAAATTTCCAATCGCCATGGGGCACACTATACTGCTCTGCTTTTACAACTTTATAACTTAAAATTTCATTACTGCCAGTGCCATACACCGGTATGGTATCGTAAGGCGCATCAGGATTATAGCCACGCCATTCTTCCTGCCGTTGTAAATCACCGATGAAACTAAAATATTGCTGTAGCCCGTCTTTGCCACCAAAAAGATAATTTTCTATGGCGAGAATATCACCCGTACTATTATACCTGCGCCAGGTGCCGGTTTTTTTATCATCTTTAAAAGTACCTTCTTCATCGTACCCGGGTTCGCCCCTTATTTCTCCCACAGTTATTACCCATTTACCCTGTTTTAAACCCTTCCTGTCCACAGCATTTAGGGTGTCACCATCGGGTGATAAAGAGAAACTTTTATATTGGGCAGTAGCATTAATCACAAATAAAAAGCACAGCCCTGTAATTAAAACCAATTGACGTATTTTTAAAAACTGATTCCCCATAAAAAATTTTTTTACCAATGAAATATCTGAACAAATTTACTTTTTCTTTTACACTCGTTTTGATAAGCAACTTTTTTTTAACAACTGTTGCACAAATTAAGCCAACAGATGCCTCAGAAAGAATTAACGGTTTTAAAAAAAGAAAATTGCAGGAGGCCAACTCCATTTTAAAAGATATTAAGTTTCGAAATATTGGCCCTACTCAAATGAATGGCAGGGTAGTGGATATTGAAGTAAACCCCGCAGACCCAACAGAATTTTATGTTGCTTATGCCAGTGGTGGCTTGTGGCATACGCAAAATAACGGATTGAGTTTTAAACCAATATTTGAAAAAGAAGATGCTTATTCTATTGGTGATATTGCCGTAAACTGGTCACCATCCCCAGGTAGTAAAACAAAAATTATTTGGGTAGGTACCGGCGAGGTAAATAGCAGCCGTAGTAGTTATAGCGGCCTTGGTGTGTACAAAACGATTGATGAAGGAAAAACCTGGGAATACCTTGGCCTGCCGGAGAGCCATCATATAGGGGAGATTATTTTGCATCCTGCCGATAACAATATTGCATGGGTAGCAGTACTTGGCCATTTGTATTCTCCTAACAAAGAAAGAGGGGTATATAAAACAGTTGATGGCGGCAAAACTTGGAAACAAATTTTGAGTATTAACGAAAATACCGGGGCAGTAGAAATGGATATCAATCTTAAAAACCCCGATGAATTATATGCCTGTACCTGGTACCGCACAAGGCGGGCATGGGATTTTAAAGAAGCTGGTAATACAAGCGGTATTTATAAAAGTATTGATGGCGGAAATAACTGGAAACTAATTACAGGCCCGGGTAGCGGATTCCCGAATGGAGAAGGGACCGGAAGATGTGGGGTAGCAGTATTTCAAAAAAATCCGCAGATAATTTATGCCGTGGTAGATAACAATTTTAACCGGCCGGATACTGCAATAAAAAAAACTGATACCTCTAAATATGTAGTGGCAGATTTTAAGAAAATTTCAAAAGATAGTTTTTTTATTCTGGATAATAATAAGCTGGATTCTTTCTTAATTAAAAACAGGTTTCCAAAAAAATATACTGCAAAATCTTTGAAGGGATTGATAGAAACAGGTGGGCTTAAATCTACTGATATTTATGATTGGCTGATTGCTGATGATGGCTTTCAGAATGGGGGAATTTATGGATGCGAAGTTTACAGAAGCGATAATGGCGGTGAAAACTGGCGTAAGGTAAATACAAAAGACATTGGCGTGTTCAGCAGCTTTGGTTATTATTTTGGAAAAATATTTGTGTCGCCAACCGATGAAAATAAAGTGATCACTTTTGGCACCAGCATCATCCTTAGTACAGATGGTGGAAAAACTTTTAAGGAAGCAGATAAAAAAAATACCCATGGCGATTGGCATGCCTGCTGGATAAATCCTAATAAAGACAGCCATTGGATTGCAGGTAATGATGGCGGCTGCAACATTACCTATGATAATGGCGAAAAATGGTTTAAAGCTACCAGTGTACCGGTAGGTCAGTTTTATGGTATCACTACTGATGATGCCAAACCTTACAATGTATTTGGTGGCCTGCAGGATAATGGCACCTGGGTAGGTTCATCGGTTAGCGGCAATACTAATTTTGGGTTTTCATTTGCAGATGAAAAAAAAGATTCTGATCCGGAGGAATATGAATGGAGGCCAATTGGCGGAGGAGATGGTATGCAGGTACAGGTAGATACACGGGATAATAAAACAACTTACTACGGATCACAATTTGGATTTTACAACCGAAAAAATATTGATGGTGGCAAACCTTTTTTCATTCATCCAATGCACGACCTGGGCGAAGCAAAACTGCGGTACAACTGGCAAACACCCATTCACCTCAGCAAACATAACCAGGATATATTTTATTATGGCTCTAATAAATTCCACCGGAGTTTAACAAAGGCCGACAGTATGGTTACCTTAAGCAGCGACCTTACCAATGGAAAAATTGCCGGTAAAATTCCTTATGGCACCACTACTACTATTAGTGAATCTCCTTTAAAATTTGGATTGATATATGTGGGCACTGATGATGGAAATATTCAGCTAAGTAAAGACGGCGGCTACACGTGGACGTTAATTACAAAAGGGCTTCCTGCTAAATTATGGGTGAGCCGGGTTACAGCATCGCAGCATAAAGAGGGTAGGGTGTATGCCACATTAAATGGTTAT
Organism: Ferruginibacter sp.; assembly: GCA_031392305.1. Classification (GTDB taxonomy): domain Bacteria; phylum Bacteroidota; class Bacteroidia; order Chitinophagales; family Chitinophagaceae; genus Ferruginibacter. Next base: position 8,366 of record JANMVB010000035.1, on the reverse strand, counting down.
CGCTACGATAATTTTGCGCCTTACCTCTATATCAGCGAAGACTATGGAACCACCTGGAAACAGGCCGGAACAGATTTACCTGCCGAGCCAATAAACGTAGTTAAAGAAGATCCTAAAAAAGAAAATATTATTTACGTAGGCACTGATAATGGTTTATATACTTCGTTTGATATAGGTAAAAGTTTTATGAGCATGGGCAATCATTTGCCACGGGTGCCCATACACGATCTTGCAATACAGGCCAGGGAAAATGAATTAGTGGTGGGTACCCATGGCCGCAGTATTTACATCACCAAATTAGATTCGGTTCAAAAACTGTATGACAAAATCGAGCACACTAAACAAATGAAAGCATCCCTTCGCACATTTGATCCAAATAATATGAATGAAGGTGAACTGACCATTGATTGCCCTCCTGCAAAGTCACCGAAGCGAAAGAAAAATAAAATGAAATTAATTGTCAGCAACAAATAACCATATTAAAAAGGCCGTTTCAGAAATTAATTTTGAGTCGGGTTTTAATTTTTTAAATCTTAAGAAAAGTTAATTATAGAGATAAAAAAATTCTTTGTTTACCGGCATTTGTTTTTCAATTAAACATCGTTGTGTCACTCTCTTGTGCCGCATATCAATGGGGATCTTTACCCACATAATAACAACCAACCTATCTTAAATTAAACTTCCACCACTTACTTTTGCCCGCTTTATGAATCATATGAAAAGTTATACGCCTGCTTAATAACCTCTTTAAAAAAAGAAATTTTTACAGGTAGTTTTATAATTTACATTGATAGTAATAATAATCATATAGGCAATCTCTATTTTTGTAGTATGACAATCACACAACTTGAATACATCATTGCTGTAGATACTTACCGCCGGTTTGCAACCGCAGCAGAACAATGCTTTATTACCCAGCCAACGCTAAGTATGCAAATACAAAAACTGGAGGAAGACCTGGGGAGTAAGATTTTTGACCGCAGTAAACAGCCTGTTATCCCAACAGAAATTGGAGAAGAAATTATCCGGCAGGCAAGAATAATTATTCATGAAGTAAAGATGATCCATCAGTTAATTAGGGATAAGCAGGGCGTGTTGCAGGGTGAACTTCGAATTGGCATAATCCCTACACTTGCACCTTATCTGCTGCCCATGTTCCTACAGTCATTTCTAAGTAAATATCCAGATATAAAGATTAGGGTAAAAGAAATGACAACAGATATTATCATAGAGAAATTAAAAGCCGGTAGAATAGATGCATGGTTGCTCGTAACACCATTGCTGGATAATACCATCAGGGAGTACCCGCTGTTTTATGAAGAACTGGTTGCTTATGTTTCAAAGAAAAATGCAGCCTATAAAAAAACTTATATACTTCAGGATGATATTGACCTCAAGGAATTATGGCTGCTGGAAGAAGGCCATTGCTTCCGGTCGCAAATAGTGAATTTATGTGAGCTAAAAAAACAAACCAAAGAACAAAGCCATTTTGAGTATGAAGCAGGAAGTGTAGAAACTTTGAGAAGGATGGTTGAAATGAATAATGGCGTTACGATTTTGCCGGAAATGGCTACCTTGGATTTTTCAGTTAAGCAAATGAATATGATCCGTCATTTTAAAACGCCTGTTCCTGTACGGGAAGTAAGCCTGGTAACACATAGAAATTATGTAAAGCAAAAACTCGTAGATGCCTTGAAAGAAGAGATCATTACCACGTTGCCGGCTAAAATTAAGTTGAATAAAAAAGACAACCTGGTAGCGATTTAGAAAATGAATTCATTTGTTTAAACAATATCATTAGTGTACTGTTAATTTAAAATAATCTAACAGGAATAAGCACATTAAATAAAACAATATGGCAATCGAAACCGGACAAATAGCACCTTCATTTACACTCTTTGATACAGGTAAGAATAAGGTATCGCTTGATAATTTTAAAGGAAAAAATGTATTGTTATTATTCTTTCCGCTGGCATTTACCAGCGTATGTACCGCTGAATTGTGCAGTATCCGGGATAACATTGGAATTTATAATAATGCTAATGCCCAGGTTTTAGGCATTTCAGTAGATTCACTATATGTTTTAAACAAATATAAAGCAGAGCAACAGCTTAATTTCCCTTTGCTCAGCGATTTTAATAAAGAAGCCTCGGCAGCATTTGATGTATTGTACGAAACTTTCCCGGCTTTTGAAATGAAAGGTGTAAGTAAAAGAGCAGCTTTTGTAATTGATAAAGAAGGAGTTGTGAGGTATGCAGAAGTGTGTGCTTCAGCCGGTGATTTGCCCAACTTCGAGGCTATACAACTAAACCTGGCAACTTTAATTTAAATAGTATGATGCATACAAAATATTTATTTATTTAATAGTATCAATTTTTGAATCATAAAATGGCATAATTAACGTTAATATAAAAAATCCGGTATTTTAAAAAAAATACTACTTTTACTTAACTGAAAAATTCGTTAACGATAATAATTTTATTATTTGGAATAACCTTTACATCATTTGCTCAAAACAGGCCTGCTATATCTGCAGATGCAACCGCAAAAATTGTAAAATTTTACCCAAATCCGTCCACATCGAATATAAACTTCGAAGTGCTAAAGGGCTATGACAAATCCTACTCGTTACAAATCTTCAACTTCATGGGCAAAAAAGTTTACCAGGTTACACCTTCTAACCAACGGATCAATCTTTCTTTAGATGGTTTCTATCGTGGAGTGTACATTTTTCAACTACGTGATAAATCAGGTAAGATTATTGAATCGGGTCGCTTCCAGGTAGTTAAATAGTTTCATTTATCCCTTTACATATTTAATCAAATTCTTTATATCCCTTTACTTAGCATTGCTTTAAAAAATTACCGCTAATTTTTTTTCAGCCATTACTCATATTTTTTATCTTTAATTTATTATCTCTATAATATTTATATTTCTTATTATTACTTTTCTACAGATTCAATATTCCAAATGATATTAGCCTATGCTTTTTAATAGTTATGCCTTTCTGATATTTTTTATTATTACGTTCACACTTTATTATCTCCCCCTTATAATTGTTAAAAAAAATCAACTGGTGATTTTATTATTAGCCAGTTTTTTCTTTTACTCTTTTGAAAAACCAGTACTTTTACTCTTACTATTATTTTCTGTAATTATTAATACACTTTGCAGCTACAGCATATATAGGGTAAATCAAAAAAAAGCAAAAATTATCCTAACGCTTGGCGTAATTTTTAATTTGGTAATTCTCGCTTTTTTTAAATACAGCCCGCTTATTTCAACTACACTTAGTAAAGAATTAAACATAAGCAATGATTTTTTAAACTTCCTTATAACGGTACCCTTACCCGTTGGTATTTCATTTTATACTTTCGAAGGTATTAGCCTGCTGGTTGATTTACAAAAAGGTAAAGCAGTGTTGCATTCAAAAACAAATTCATTTTATGAACATCTTACCAAAACTGCTTTCTTTATTTCTTTTTTTCCACACCTGATAGCAGGGCCTATTTTAAAAGCAAAAGAGTTTTATCCTCAAATGGGGATTAAGCTTTTTAAGGATATAGCATGGGAAGATGCTTTGAAGAAAATTATATTGGGATTCTTTTTAAAAATGGTAGTTGCAGATAACTTAAAAGATATGACTGCACATTTAGTTTTCCCGTATTTTCAAGGCTTATCTACCGGTAATTTGTTGCTGTTATTGTTGGGCTATTCAATGCAAATATTTGCAGATTTTGCCGGGTATTCATTAATAGCAATTGGCCTGGGAGGATTGTTTGGTTATAAACTTCCTAAAAATTTCAATTTCCCTTATATCGCTTCTTCGTTTTCTGAATTTTGGCGTAGGTGGCATATTTCGTTATCTACCTGGTTAAGGAATTATTTATATATACCACTAGGTGGTAATAAAAAAGGAGAGGTGAGGACCTACCTTAATTTATTTATAGTAATGCTGCTTGGTGGCTTTTGGCATGGGGCAGCCTGGAGTTACGGGATATGGGGCGCCATGCATGGTTTTTTTCTTATGATGGAACGATGGATATTTAAAGACAAATTAAAAGAAGAGAAAAGAAGCTACGCCGGAATGATTTTTGTATTTGTTGTTGTGAGTTTTTTATGGCTGCTTTTTAAGCTCCCTGAATTTTCTCATGTGATGGCTTTTTTTGTTTCGATTTTTAAAAACACCGGGATAACTTTTAAATTTGGTATTCACGAATTGGCACTATTGTGTTATTGTTCCTTTGTTGCTCTATACCATTTATCTTATTTAGTTTCTCACTCTTTTACATCTAATCGAAAGTTTATAAAGTTAGAACCAGCTATTTATGGTTTTTTACTTTTTTTAATTTTTACCAACAGCGGGTCGCAGGGAGCATTTATATACTTTCAGTTTTAAAATTTTTCTTATGAAGAAAATTGGCTTTTTACTTTTATTCACCTGTTTTTTTTTAGCATCTTACAATTTATTTCTTTATGCTTATCCTTTAAAAAAAACTGTATTTTATACCAATGTGGAAAGAGTTGAAGAATACGTTTACAGTAATAAAAAATATACATCCGTAATAGTTGGATCATCATTAAGCGGAGCTTTTGAAGGTAAGGAAGTGTTTGGAAAAAATCACTTTAATTTTTATTTACACTTTACCGGTGCAGGCACTGGTATTGATGCCATCAGGAGAAGTGAAAAAATTCCTGAAAAATTATTTATTGAAATTAATTATATCAAACGGCCGGTAAATAAAGTTTTGCTCAATTATGTTTTTGATGAACCGATTTATAATTTAAGGCATTACCTCCCATTTTTGCAAACAAAAAACAAGTTGTTGCCTAACCTGATGGACAGGGTTAAGGCTCCTGCAAATAATACTGTAAACAAAAAAAGGCCACCTGAAAAACTTTATAATGAATTGATTGAAATTGCTAAATCTGAATGGAGCAGTATTGACGATACCATTTTATTAAAAAAACATCTTGATTCAATTAAACAGGGAATTGTAGAATTAGCTGCGAGGGGGGTTACTATTTATTTTTATGAAATACCGATGGATAGTAGTCTTAACAACAGTGCATTGATTGTATTTCAAAGAGCATATTTTACAAAACTGGCATCAGACATGGGTTATAAGTTTATTGAAAATGATAACTCAAGAGATTACAATACCGGTGATGGCCTACACCTATTAAAAGAAGATGCAGATATTTATGCCGAATACTTTAAAAGCAAATTGCAGGAAAAGCCTTTTTAGAAAGCCTTATTAAATAAATATCATCAATTCCATTAATAAAATTTTGTTGGGAATTTATATTTGGCAGGTAAAGCTCCACAATGGTATTCAGTACAAGGGAGTGACACAACGATGATGCCATGCAATACAAATGTTCGTAAAACAATCAGTAAAAATTTTGCCAACATTATCATGCTTCACTTACAACACCTGCACTATTAAAAATTTTAGATAATTGGTATATTCCTGGTCACGGATAATAGGATGGTCCGGCGATTGGGCATTAAATGTTACCTGCCTGATTTTACGCTTGGCATCTTTTGCTGCCATCGAAATAATATCTAAAAACAGTTCGGGTTTTACCAGGTTGGTACAACTGGAAGTTACCAGGAAACCACCCGGCTTTACTAATTTCATCCCTCTTAAATTTATTTCTTTATATCCTGCTACTGCCTTGTCGATGCTGCTTCGGCTTTTAGTAAATGATGGCGGATCCAGCATTACAACATCCCATTTTCTGTCTTCTTTTGTTAAGCCTTTTAATACATCAAATGCGTTTACACATTCAAATTTACAAATACCTTCTACTCCGTTTAATGATGCATTTTTATTGCACATATCAATGGCCGACTGAGAAATGTCATAGCCTATAACTGAACGGGCCCCAAATTTTGCGGCGCTTACTTCAAAAGAACCGGTATAACTAAATGCGCCTAATACATCGGCGCCATTTTTTACAATGTTTTGTATTGCTTTTCGGTTATCCTGCTGATCTAAAAAATAGCCGGTCTTTTGGCCGTTCACAATATCTACATGAAATTGAATGCCGTTTTCCTGGATAATTATATTTGTATCAAACGGTGCTGAAAGAAAACCTTTTTGTTGCTCCATACCTTCAAGCTCTCTTACGGGCACATCGTTCCTTTCATAAATTCCTTTGGGTGAAAAAATTTGTTGAAGGGCATTTACAATTGCAGGCTTCCAGGCATCAATGCCAAAAGCCAGCGTTTGTATTACAAAATAGTTATTGAACTTATCAATAATTAGTTGGGGAAGCTCATCTGCTTCACCAAAAATGAGCCTGCAGTTTTCGGTGTAACCAATTTTTTTACGATATTCCCATGCCTGTAAAATCCTGGTGTAAAAGAATTGATCGTTGATCGTTTCTTGCTTATCCCTCGTAAGCAGGCGCACCATTATCTGCGAATCAGGGTTTACATATCCACGGCCAATAAATTTTTTGTCATGCGCATATACATCCACAATCTCTCCTTTTTTTGCAGCCGTGTCAAGTGCTTTGCCTGTATTAACTTCATTAGCGAATATCCATGGGTGTCCGCTCTCTACCCGGCGGCTAATATTTTTATTTAGTATTATGCTTTTCATGCCGCAAAGGTAACATAGGTGGCAGACAGTTTCCGATTGTCAGCCAACGTTTGCGGTTGGTTGCCAATTTGACGGCAAAACAACCTTGGCAAAATGTTTGACAATCGTACCTTTGCAAACTATTTAAGCTCCCTTAACTCTATATATAAAACTTAGCAGGAAGAATTTAATATTACAATTATGGAAGAAAATGTAAAAAATGCCCCCGAAAATCAATCACTAACCGATGAAATGAAAGAATATGGTGGTGTAAATATCAATTCAGATGCAGATATTCCGGGAAATAATCATTTGAGTAACCCGGAATCAGGAAATGCAGTTGAAAAAATACAGGCTGAGTTAGATGAACAAAAAGACAAGTATGTTCGCCTGTTTGCTGAATTTGACAATTTTAAACGCCGCAATGCAAGGGAAAGGGTAGAATTGATGCAAACTGCCGGTAAAGAAATAATTGCATCGTTGCTTGATACACTTGATGATAGCGAGCGTGCTGAAAAACAATTGCAAAAAAGTGATGATTTAGAGCAAATTAAAGAAGGTATTTTGTTAGTGTTTAATAAGCTAAGGAATACCCTGCAGGCAAAAGGTTTAAAGGCAATGGAAAGCATCAACTCAGAATTTGATGTTGAAAAGCATGAAGCCATCACCGAAATTCCGTCCCCTTCGCCAGACAAAGTAGGAAAGGTATTGGATGAAGTGCAAAAAGGATATTATCTCAATGATAAAATAATTCGTTTTGCAAAAGTAGTGGTAGGCAAATAATCAGCACATTAGTATGTTTTTATGAAGAAAGATTTTTATGAGATATTAGGGGTAGCAAAAACTGCATCCCAGGATGAAATTAAAAAGGCTTACCGCAAAGTAGCAATGGCACATCACCCGGATCGCAACCCGGGAGATAAATCTTCTGAAGAAAAATTCAAGGAAGCTGCAGAGGCATACGAAATATTAAGTGATACCGATAAAAGGGCACAGTACGACCGCTTTGGTCACAATGCATTTGCCCAGGGCCGTGGTGGCGGTGGTGGTTTTAGTGGAGGCGGAATGAATATGGATGATATCTTCAGCCAGTTTGGAGATATTTTTGGCGAGGAAAGTCCGTTTGGAAGTTTCTTTGGTGGTGGAGGTGGAGGAAGACGATCAGGTGGCCGGTCCCGTGGGGTACGTGGCAGCAACCTTCGCATAAAAATAAAGTTGAACTATGAGGAGATGGCCAAAGGGGCTTCTAAAACTGTAAAAGTAAAAAAGTATGTGAGCTGTACTACCTGTACTGGCAGTGGCGCAAAAGATAAAAATAGTTTACAAACCTGTGCAACCTGCGGTGGCAGTGGCCAGGTAAGAAAGGTTCAGAATACTTTTTTGGGTCAGATGCAAACAGTAACTACCTGCCCTACCTGCAACGGCGAAGGAAGTACCATTGCAAATAAGTGTACCGTATGTAAAGGCGAGGGCCGTGTATATGGTGAAGAAACTGTTACCATTGATATACCAGCAGGTGTGCAGGAAGGTATGCAGCTTAGCATGAATGGCAAAGGCAATGCCGGCGAACGTGGTGGTGCAAATGGCGATCTCATTATACTGATAGAAGAAGAAGCGCATGCCGAGTTACATCGTGATGGGCTTAATGTGGCTTACGACCTGCATATCACTTTTCCCGATGCAGTATTTGGTACCAATGCAGAAGTACCTACCATCGATGGAAAAGCTAAAATTAAAATTCCACCCGGCACCCAAAGTGGCAAAATTTTCCGT
>JANMVB010000549.1:0-10133 GCA_031392305.1 Ferruginibacter sp. | reverse complement strand
GGGGTTCGATATCCGGTTTAATATTTACCTGTTAGCCATCCCACTGGTTATTTTTATTATAGGTATGATAAGCCTGAGCATTGGGCTTATTTTATCAGTGATTACTGCCAAGTATCGGGACCTCAGCAATTTTGTTGACATTTTTGTACGGATATTATTATTTGTTACCCCGGTTATTTATCCATTATCTGCAGTAAAAGAAAAGATAAGATGGATAGTACAGTTAAACCCATTATCTCCATTTTTTGAGTTGTTCAGGTTAGGTTTATTGGGTGAAGGAACAGTTTCTCCGTTTCATCTTTTGTACGGAGTTGCCTTTATGCTTGTCGCTTTGTTTAGTGCTGTGTTATTGTTTAATAAACAGGGAAGTAAACTTATTGATGTAATTTAAACAACACTATGTCAGATACAGTTATCCAGGTAGAAAATATATCTAAGTTGTACCGGCTTGGCAAAATTGGCACAGGGTCTTTTAAGAAAGATTTGCAATATTGGTGGAAGACATCCGTTCAAAAAAAGCACGAACCATACTTTGATGCACCGGTTGCTGTTAAAGTAAATAACGAGGATTTGTGGGCTTTAAAAAATGTGTCTTTTGATGTAAAGGAAGGGGAGGCCATTGGCATTATAGGCAGCAACGGGTCGGGCAAATCTACATTGCTTAAAATTATTTCACGTATTGTACAGCCCACCGAAGGCAGGGTAATTGGCAAGGGTAAAATAAGCAGCATACTGGAAGTAGGCACAGGTTTTCATCATGAATTAACAGGCAGGGAAAATATTTATATCAGCGGTTATACCCTGGGGATGAACAAGGAGGAAATACGTAGAAAATTTGATGAAATCGTAGCGTTTTCCGGTATTGAAAAATTTCTGGACACACCGGTAAAAAGATATTCTTCCGGTATGTATGTGCGGTTGGCTTTTGCAGTAGCTGCCCACCTTGAACCCGATATTTTAATAGTGGATGAAGTACTTGCAGTAGGTGATGCTGATTTTCAGAAAAAATGTATGGGCAAGATGAAGGATATCTCTAATAAAAATGGCCGTACCATTCTTTTTGTGAGCCATAACATGCAGGCCGTTACCAATCTGTGCAATAATGCCATTTGGTTACAGGATGGAAAATTAAAAGCAACCGGCATTGCACCGGAAGTGGTAGAAAGTTATATCGGAAGCCTGAAGCAGGATAGTAATGAAACGATGTGGGATGCTGAGCACTCAGCTCCCGGCAATGACCAAATACGGATGAAAAGCTTTCAGATAAAGCCCCAAACAGAAAAGGAAAACGCATATATCACGGTACGTACTCCCATTCAGTTAGATGTTGAATTCTGGTGCAATATTGATGATTGTAATATTAATGTAAATGTTATTCTTTTTACTGACAACAAGGAGTGTGTATTCAATATGGGCTCACCTTCTATCAAGGCAGAAAAATCTGTACTGGCTTTAAAAACAATTATACCGGGCAACCTCCTTAACAATGGTAATTATAGCCTTTCGCTTGAAGTGGTTAAAAACGCATCTTCTGCCATACACGAGTTTTCAAATTTTGCTTTTATTGAAGTGGAGGATGTTCGTGAAAATATGAGCTACTTTGGTAAGTGGCCTGGTATCATCCGCCCCGAAATTGACAGTTATTTTAATGTAAAATAAATAATGCATGCTTTACCCGATTAAGGTAATTGATATAGAATTAAAATACCCTGTTACCACCATTGCAGGCCTGGAAAATTTCATGGGCTTGCAGGGGTTGGTTCGGCTGCATGGCACACCAATCGGTTATATTAATATGCCGGTTGATGAAGGAAAAGTTAGTGGCAGGGCGATTGTTGATAAAATAGTTGAAAAATACGGGAACGTTATTATCCGCTGTCTTTTAAGTAACTGGCTGGCCTCACCAAATAAATCTGCAACCCCACGTCTTGAAGATCTTTTTAATATTCAACCTGGAGAAACGGAAATGAAATTACCCCTGGTAACGGTGGTAGTGTGTACCCGGGACCGTACTACTGATCTTGCACTTTGCCTTGATTCCCTTTGCAAAATTGATTACCCAACGCTTGATTTGCTGGTGGTGGATAATGCACCATCAGATAATAGTACAGAACTTTTAATAAAAAATAATTTCCCACATATCAGGTATGTATTGGAGCCACGGCCCGGGCTTGACTGGGCACGGAACAGTGGCATTACAGCAGCTTACGGAGAAATAATTGCTTATACAGATGATGATGTAATTGTAGATGCCGGTTGGGTAAAATTATTGGCCACATTATTTTTAGAAAATGATGAGGTGATGGCGGTAACCGGCCTGGTGGTCCCTTTTGAATTAGAAACTGAAGCGCAGGTTTTATTTGAATTGTATGGAGGTTTTGGTAGAGGTTTTGAGCAAAAATTTCACCGTTATAGCAACCAAAATATTCCATGGGGTACCTTAGGTACCGGGCAGTTTGGTACAGGTGCAAATATGGCTTACCGAAGTACAATTTTTGATAAGATCGGTTATTTTGATCCGGCACTGGATGTAGGTACTGTAACGAATGGAGGTGGTGATCTTGAAATGTTTTTTCGGGTATTAAAGGAAGGGTACACACTGGTGTACGAGCCAGGAGCAATAGTGCGGCACCGTCACCGGAAAGAATATGACCGGTTAAAGACACAGCTTACCAATAATAGCAAAGGGCTGCTTTCATATTGTGTGCGAAGTGCAAAAGCATATCCCGATCAACGATTTTCATTTTTAAGACTTTGGATATGGTGGGTACAAAAGTGGAATATAAAAAGGTTGCTGGTCGGTTTTCTGCATCCCACCAGTTTTCCACGGGAGTTGGTGTATGCTGAATTGAAAGGATGTTTCAGTGGGTTAAGCCTTTATAAAAAATCACGTAAAAACGCAATTGAAATTGCAAAAAACTATCCGGGTAGTATGGAAGTAACCGGTGAAGTTATTAAATCAACACTTACAGAAAACCCTGTGAAAGCTGACCGAAAAGAAGGTATTGGAATTTGTAAAATTGATCTTGCCGGGCAATTAAAACCACCTGGTGCTATAAAGGAATATTCAAAAGTGAGGTATTATTTTACCTGGAATAATTTCCCGGTTGGCACATTGGATATTTCTAATAATTATGAAGGCATGAGTACAAGCCGTTTTGTAGAAATGATTGTGCATTCAATGGAGTTTAAATTGTTGCAAACTGCTTTTGATGTGGATGAACGTTTTATAAAAACAACCATATCTTCCTTACTTCTTAAAAGATATTTGCAGAAGGAAGACAATGAATATGGAATACAGCGACTTTCAAATGAGGTAAGCGTTTCTGTTGTAGTTGCTACCTACGACAGGCCGGATGATTTGCATAAATGCCTGGATCAATTAACCAAACAAAAGACGGAACGTGCGGTTGAAATTATTGTAGTGGATAACAATGCTGAATCCGGGTTAACAAAACCGGTAGTAGATAATTATCCCGGCGTTATTTTAGTGAATGAAACCCGGAAGGGATTGTCGTATGCACGGAACAAAGGGATTTATATAAGCAAAGGAAAAATTATTTTAAGTACTGATGATGATGTAATAGTACCTACAGATTGGGTTGAAAACCTGGTGGCACCTTTTAAAAGTGCTGATGTGATGGTGGTAACCGGCAATGTGCTCCCGTTGGAATTATCTACAAGGTCACAACAGCTCTTTGAGCAATATGGTGGATTGGGAAGAGGATTTAAAGAAATAAAAGTAACAGGCGAATGGTTTCAATTATACAAACGTGGAGCTGTACCTACCTGGAAACTGGGAGCTTGCGCCAATGCTGCCTTCAGGGCCAGTATATTCAGCCATCCTGAGATTGGGATGATTAATGAAAAATTGGGTGCCGGTACACCTACCGGCTGTAGTGAGGATACTTACGTGTTTTATAAAGTACTTAAAGCAGGTTATTCACTCGTGTACGAACCGAAAGCCTGTGTGTGGCATAATCATAGAAAAACAATGAAATCACTACACCAGCAATTGTATAATTATAGTAAGGGTCATGTTGCTTATCACCTGGAAACCTGTATAGTAGATAAAGATTTTCGGGGTTTTACAAGGATTTTTATTGAAATACCACTTAACCTTTTTAAGCGGCTCATCAAAAGTTTTGCAGGGCGGGATAGGTTTCCTTCTTCTGTGATACTGCGTGAAATTGCTGGTACCATGGCTGGCCCCTGGGCATTATTCAGATCTTCACGTAGGGTAAAAAGATTAGGTAAAAGCCCGGCTTATACTGGTACAGCCGAATAATTAATTTGAAAAGAAAAGAAGTTTCCTCTAGTATCCCATCGGCGAAAATATTTCTACTTAATAAAGCTTTATTTTTAATGTATAAAATAAACAAGAATATTGAGTATAAATTATTCAATAATACTTTTAAGTTTTGTGCTTATTTAATTTAACGCTTATTTCCTACTACCGTGAATATTTTTTATATTTTAAAATATAGCTATGATTTATAAATTGAAAATTAAGTTACTCAAAACTCACTTCGGAGTCAAATTATGGAGAAAGTGGAAAGCAAGGAACGGTGAAAAAATTGGTAATTACAGTCATTTAACCAGGTATATACAACAACACGTTTCAGCAGGTGATAGCTTTGCAGACATTGGCTGCATGTGGGGAGTAAATGGTGATTATGCATTTTTTGCTGAACAATGTGGCGCAACTGAAATTAAAGGAGTTGATGTATTTGGGCCAACACCGGAGTTTGAAGCAAAGAAGAAGAAACAAAATTCGAAGGTAGAATTTATATTAGGGGATGTAGGAGACACTAAAACAATTGCCCGTATTGGTATAGTAGATGTAGTTTTTTGCGCCGGTGTATTGTACCATCACCCCAGCCCTTTTGATTTAATTGTTGCCCTTCGTAAATTATGTAAAAAAAAGCTGATACTGCGAACATCAGCCATACCAGAAATTAAAGGTTTACCCAATGCTGCCGTATTTTATCCAATGTTAAAACCGCAGGATAGGGAATTATATAATTTAAAATCTTTGGGGTTAATGAAGCAGGTTGGCATCACCGATGGGTTTGAAGCAGACCAGGGTTATGGAAATTGGTTTTGGGGCCTTACCCCCAGTTGCATCACCTCAATGTTACAAACAGCAGGATTTGAAATTGAAGTCCGGTTTACTGAACCTTTTGCGCAAACATTTATTTGCAAACCAGTGTCTGTTACCTTTCAACACAACCTTCCCAACGAGTCCGAAGCAAGTGAGATGGCTGAGGCAATTTCATCTGCAGGAATTGCCCGTCCGGCTTAAAAATTGTAACAATCAAAATCCCCGAAGCAACTTTTAATTTTATCATTTCGTTTTTCTTCAATAAATTTTTTGCTGCTTTAGCACACATTAAATTAAACAGCTTTGCATTACCCTTCATTTTAAACTTCTATGAAGACGAAAAAAGAAAAGTTCAACAATTTTGAAAACCTTTCGCTTCGGGAGCAATTTAGAGAGCGGTATTGGCACAAGCGTGACCCCATTATAAAACAAAGGTTACTATGGCGTGCGCAAACTTTCCGCCACATGGTACACCTGTTACCCAATCAAACTATATTGGAACTGGGCTGCGGTACCGGGCTTTTTACTGAACAGCTTCTCCGGGTATCAAGGGGCGAAAATAATATAACCTCCGTAACTTTTAATGAGGCAGTTCCATTGAAGTTAGAAAATTCACCCATTGATTTTTTAAGCCTTTCTTCTTTTCCCGGTCCGTTAAAGGCGCAAACTTTCGATTTTATTATTGCAATGGATTTATTAGATAAATCAAACCAGGCATGGTTTTTAAAAAATGTTTTTGATCTGCTTAAGCCCGGCGGCCAGATTATATTTTATGAAAGTAACCCCTGGAATTTTATGTTACAGTTAAACAGGTTCTTCCGTAAAATGTTTGGGCAATTAGATCAAAGAAAACTTGATAACCGGTCAGAATTATATGAACTTATTTCTCAGTTAGGCTTTATCAAAATATTTGCAGTGTACAACGATTTTGTTTATGCACCGCTTACTTATAAAGGGGTTTGGATACTGCGTAATCTTTCCATTCTTTTAGAAAATTTACCCTTTGTACGCACCCTTGCCGGTTCTATTCTTGTGCATGCCCAACGGCCTGCGCCGTATATAGCTACACCGGAAATTTCTTTGTGTTACCATCAGCAATTAAAAGAAAAAATATCCGTAGTTGTTCCCTGCCATAACGAAGAAATGAACATAGGCCCGCTGGTGGCCCAGCTTACCAAATTTTATGGTGATTATATTTTTGAAATTATCCTGGTTGATGATAATAGCACCGATAATACAAAGGAGGTAATACAAAATTTAATGGTGGATAATCCCAAAATTAACCCTGTATTCCGCACCCCGCCAAACGGTGTTGGAAGGGCAATTACCGATGGGTACAAAAAGGCCACGGGTGAATATATTTTATCCATGGACTGCGATTTTCAACACCTGCTGCCCGAATTCAGGGATTTATTTGATGCTGCTGTTTTAGGGTATGATGTTGTAGTTGGTAGCCGTTTTTCAAGGTTCAGTGTTTTGCTGAATTATCCTTTTCAAAAAATTGTAGCCAACCGTGCCTTTCATTTTTTAGCCCGTTTTTTATTTCTTAAAAGGCTCAGGGATTTGACAAATAATTTAAAACTAATACGGCGTGAAATTATAGAAAAGCTTGAATTAAGTCAGCCGGGTTTTGCCATAAATGCCGAAACCGGCCTTACGCCACTTTTAATGGGCTACAAGGTTTTGGAAGTTCCCATATCTTGGGTTAACCGGGCGCCGGACATGGGCGTTTCTTCCTTTAAATTAATAAAAGTAGGAGGGGGATATTGGCAGGTGTTAAGAAGGCTTTGGGTAAAATTTGTATTTAAAAAAATGTTTTCAGCACGCAAATAATTTTTCGTTTTTTAATTATTGAACGAGCTAAGAAGCAATGAGCATCATCGTTGTGTCACTCCCTTGTACGTTATACTTGTGTGCATCTTTTCCCACAATATATTTAGGCCTGCCATTTATCTTATTTTTTTGAACGCTCCGCTACTGTATTTTTAAGATTTAAATTTAGCGGTCATAATTTGATTATTACACTTTCCAATACAATGCATGTAAAGTTCCAAATTGGTATGACGCACAAGGGAGTGACACAACGATGCTGCCCAAAGCTTCAATGCCTGTGCAACAAAAAATATAGCCGTTTAGAATTATTTTACAGGAAATTTATCAGCAGGTTCATCATCAATCATATATTTAAAGGGCCCCATGCCTTTTTCTTTAAGTTGCTTCATCCGTGATATGAGCATTTGCTTATCCCAGTGCAGCAAAAATTGTTGATTACGTGCCGCAAGGGCCGCAGTTGGAATGCCGTTTTTAATATCCTGCTGTACTGCTTTTGTACCTGTTAAATAATAATTACGCCATTCAAATCCTTTGTGGGTGTTGGGTATAATTAAAGCCAACATTATTAAAAACAAACCCCATTGAAAAAATTTCTTTAATTCATACACGTCGTAAAATTGCCAGGTGCTATAGCAAATAATTAGTGTGGGTACGGCAAGCAATACATACCTCATGGGTAACCCTAAAGTGGGCACCATGCTGGCCCTGCCATAACCCAATGCCAAAGCAAAAATTATATTTCCACCCAGTAAAAATGATAAACCCAAAGCCCTTGTAAAAGCTGTGCCACGGTATTTGAAAAGTGTAAATATTAACAGGGTGCCCGTACATATTACCACCAACAGCACTGCAACCATTGATAAACCCCAATATGAAGAAACAGCCGGCCCAAATGCAAGCGACATAAATTTTGCACTTGTTATTAAAGTGGTAATTACATCCGGGCTTGGCGGATACCAGGCGGGGCGCTCGTATCCAATAAAATACGCACCTGCGATGAGTAATGTTATTAGTACAGCCGTTATTAAAATTAAACCAACGCTTCGGTTGGCACCGGCTTCTTTTGAGCGAAAATGCAAGAATGCTTCGTAAGATAACCAGGGCAACGCTGGCATTACATACATTAAACCATTGGCACCACACAAAGGCAGGGCAATTGTGCAAACTGCCGCTGCTAATGCAATGCGTAACTGTAATAATTTTTTATACTGAATAATTACTATCAATAAAAACAGCGTGAGTATTGTTGGCAATATAAAAGTGAATTGCCAGGACCAGTAAAAATTTTCCCAATTGCCAATATGTAATAAAGCAAGGGGGAAAAAAGCATCGCAGTAATATGTTTTGCCACCACGTACATGATAAAAAACTTTTATCAGCGCAGCAACTATAAAGCCTGTTGATAACACGGTTAAAAACATACCGGAACGAAAATCGCCATGGGTAATTTTTAACAGTGCCAGTAAAATAATTTTCGGCAAAGGAATGCGGTGTTCGTTGTTTTGCTGCCATAGCCATTTCGCTAAACCGGGCTCATTACCGGTAAGTGGTGCAACGAGGTGCCAGTCTTCTGCAAGTGGTATATTGCGGCCATACATAAAAATACATGCCACCGCAAACAAAAGCATTGCCGCCCAAACAGACCATACAAAAATGGCGGCAGGGTCTCTGGAAATAAAACGTGGGAATGTGTTTGTTTTATAAACCGGAAGTTTTATTTCAGTAACATCAGCTTTCATTATTTACAGAACGTTGAGTTATAGATGTAAACATTTCTTTTAAAGTTTCTTCTATATTATAGGTATAATTCCAGCCAGCGAAATGGCCCTTAAATTTTGACGTATCACTTATGTACCAAATATGATCACCTATCCTGTTATCATCGGAATAAGTTATCGCTAATTTATTGCCTGCTATTAATTCACAATAATTAATTGCCTCCAGCATAGAGCAGTTTGCAAACCTGCCCCCACCTGCATTATACACTTCCCCGCATTTTGGATTATTATAAAAATGCCAGAACATATTTACGAGGTCGTAACTATGGATATTATCTCTTACCTGCTTACCCTTATACCCAAATATGGTGTAAGGCTGTTTGGTAATGGCACATTTCATCAGGTAAGCCAGGAACCCATGCAGTTGTGCCCCGGAGTGGTTGGGCCCGGTTAAACAACCACCCCGGAATACAGCGGTTTTTATACCGAAGTAGCGCCCATATTCCTGCACCATCATATCTGCTGCAACTTTTGATGCCCCAAATACTGAATGCTTACAATTATCTATACTCATCGATTCATTGATACCTTCTTTAAAGTAGGGATGGGTGGTTTCAATTTCCCACCTCAGTTCTTTTTCTTCCAACGGCAGCAGGTTGGGATTGTCGCCATACACTTTGTTAGTAGAGGTAAAGATAAAAACAGCTTCGGGACAATGGAGCCGGGTAAGCTCAAGCATATTTACTGTACCGTTGGCATTTACAGTAAAATCTGTTAAAGGTTCTTTGGCAGCCCAGTCGTGGCTGGGCTGTGCGGCAGTATGGATGATTAAGGAAATGTCTTTATTATACTCCCTGAAAATATTTTCTAATTTTTCGAAGTGCCTGATATCAACATCGTAATGTTTGTAATTTAAAAACTGCTCTTTTAAACGGGAAACGTTCCAATCTGTTGATGCGGCCTCGCCAAAAAAATAGGCACGTAAATTATTATCAATTCCAATTATTAAATCAAATTTTTGATGTAGAAAAGAAACCGATTCACTGCCAACCAAACCACCCGAACCAGTAATGAGCGCTATTTTCATAAAGTGCCTGATTTTAAAAATTGTATTTATTTCCCCTGTAGCCAACTATAATTTTGATGTACAGAGTGATTAATGAAATGATTGTACGTTTATTTGCCTGCAACATTAATGCTGCATGCGCCTGCTTTAATGCCAGCTTTGCATCACCTTTTTTTCTATAAATTTTTTGCGCATTTTTTGTAAAATAAACTGCAAAATGCTTTGTTGAAATTCTTTTGCTTTCCGCTCTTATATCGGCAGGCAGATAATTCTGAATTGTTTCAATTACCTTTTTTATGTCTTTTATATTTTGGCAGGTAGATAAAAACCTGCTGCTAATATTATTACTATGGTGCCTGTAAGAAGCTAGCGTTTCAGGCGAATAGGCTACAGGAAAATTTGCTCCAATCCT
>JANMVB010000542.1:0-5602 GCA_031392305.1 Ferruginibacter sp. | reverse complement strand
CAAAGTATCGCATTCAAATATTAAAACCAAGCGCAGGTTTTTGCCAAATTTGCAAACCAAGCGTTATTTTCTTGCAGAAGAAGATAAGTGGGTTACTTTAAAAGTATCTTCCGAAGCAATCCGTACTATCAATAAAAACGGTTTGTTTTCAGTGGTAAAACAACTAAGGGCAGCAGGCGAAAAATTATAGTAACCGGCTTTAATTATTACAATATAGCATAAGGTGCAAGCTAAACCTGGCTTACTGAATGCTGAAAATAAAATAAATTACAATGGCAAAGAAAGGCAACAGGGTTCAGGTGATTTTGGAGTGTACAGAGCACAAAGCTAGCGGCAAGGCAGGTACCAGCCGCTATATCACCAAAAAGAACAAAAAGAATACACCTGAAAGATTGGAGTTGAAAAAATTCAACCCCATTTTAAAGAAAGTAACTGTTCATAAAGAAATTAAATAATTAGCTGGTTAGCCAGTTTGCTAAAATGCTATTTAAAAGCAGCATCATTAGCAGATTAGGAGATTAGCACATTAGCAAATTATAATAAAATTAAATAGTCATGGCAAAAGCAGCTAAAACAGCGATTAAAACCAAAGACCAGAAAGCAGCCGCAGAAGCTAAAAACTGGACAAAAGTAATACGTGCCTTACGTAGTCCTAAAACAGGCGCATATACTTTTAAAGAATCTATTGTTCATAAAGACAAAATTAAAGAGCACCTGGCTCAGTAGTTTTTGTAAACTGGCTGAATAAAAAATATAAAAGCTGTTCTGATTAACATCGGAACGGCTTTCTTAATTTATGTATGTTGCCAATCAAATATCTTTGCGTTTTATAAGATAACCCACAAATAAAATTTGTGATTTAAAACCTGAACGTAAAAACACAAAACAAGAAACAAGAAACAGTAAACAGTAAACAACAATCAACAAACACAAAACAATATAACCCGTAACCCGAAACCCGTAACTGGCAACCCGTAACTAATAACTTAAAAACCCGTAACAAATATATAATGGGACTTTTCGACAAACTCTTCGGCAAAAAGCAACAGCAGGAAACACTTGACCAGGGTCTTCAAAAAACCCGTGAAGGATTTTTTAGTAAAATAACAAAGGCCATAGCGGGAAAAAGTACTGTGGATGAAGATGTGTTGGATGATGTGGAAGATGCGTTGGTAAGCGCCGACGTAGGAATTGAAACCACCGTTGAAATTATTGAGCGTATAGAAAAGCGTGTAGCGAGGGATAAGTATATTGGCACCGGCGAGTTAAATGCCATTTTGAAAAGTGAAATTGAAAATGTATTGGTGGCATCTCCACAGGATTCGGGTTACGAAAATTATCAACTTCCTGCGGGGCATAAACCTCACGTAATTTTAGTAGTTGGGGTAAATGGTGTAGGAAAAACTACCACTATCGGTAAGCTGGCGCATAATTTTTCTAATGCAGGAAAATCAGTGTTGCTGGGTGCGGCAGATACGTTTAGGGCTGCAGCAGTGGATCAGCTAACCATCTGGAGTGAGCGAACAGGCGTGCCTATTGTGAAAAAGGAAATGGGCAGTGATCCTGCCTCCGTTGCTTACGACACGGTGATAAGTGGGGTTGCACGAAATTCAGATGTTATTATAATTGATACAGCGGGCCGCCTGCACAATAAGGCCTACCTGATGGATGAGCTTACCAAGATAAAGAGGGTAATTCAAAAAGTGATACCCGAAGCCCCACATGAAGTAATGCTGGTGTTGGATGGCAGCACAGGACAAAATGCACTGGAACAAGCCAAACATTTTACCGCAGCCACGGATGTAACCGGCCTGGTTATTACCAAATTGGATGGTACTGCAAAAGGTGGAATTGTACTGGCCATAGCACATCAGTTTAAAATACCGGTAAAGTTTATAGGCGTGGGCGAAAAAGCAACTGACCTGTTGATTTTTGATAAGCGCCAGTTTGTAGATGGGTTGTTTGCCCCCATCCCCTAAATGGGAATTATGCCAGGCACTTTTAGTAATCGTTTGAAGTATAACATTGGTAATGAATAATGCCAGGGTTAAAACGAAAAAAAAATTTTTTGTCCGGGCGGTGAAGCTATGTGGAGCATCGTTGCATCGCCCTCTTGTACTTTAATATCATTGGGGAACTTTAATTACGTTTTAAATAAAATGAACCTGTGTTATTTTTAAGTACAAAATAATATAGCACCGATCTACTGTTGGTAACATAATTCAAATAATTAATCATCTAAATAATTCCCCTTTAGGGGACAGGGGCTATGGTAAAAGTTGGTGAATACAATTTATTAAAAGTAATAAGGGCGGTAGATTTCGGTGTATATCTTGACGATGGCGCTGAAGGTATATTATTGCCCAAACGATTTGTGCCCACAGCCACGGCTATCGGCGATGAGTTAAAAGTTTTTTTATACCATGATGGTGAAGAAAGGCTGATTGCTACTACCCAACAACCAAAAGGGGTGGTGGGTGATATTGTAAAGATGAGGGCCGTAACTGTTACACAGCAAGGTGCATTTTTAGATATCGGGTTGATGAAAGATATTTTTGTGCCCACCTCCAAACAGGTAATGGGCATGCGGCCCAATGGAGATTACCTGGTAAAAATTTACCTGGATGAACAAACCGGCCGCATAGCAGCTACAGAAAAGCTGGAGCCTTATCTAAGCAATGAAACACTAACGATAAAGGAACTGGAAGTAGTGGACCTGATTGTGTACCGGCGAACTGATATCGGGTATGTTTGTATCATAAATAATATCCACACCGGTGTATTGCATTTTAATGAAATTTATCGCAACATACAGGTTGGCGACAAGTTTCAGGGTTTTATAAAAAAAATATACCCGGAGAGTAATGACAAGGCCGACCGTTTTAGAATAGACGTAGCAGCAGGAAAACCCGGCTATAACCGGGTAGAAGATGAAGCAGAAAAAGTAATCAGGCTATTAAAAGAAAACAATGGCTATTTACCCTACCATGATAAAAGTAACCCGGAAGAAATTTATGATTTTTTCGGTATGAGTAAAAAAACATTTAAGATGGTTACCGGTAATCTTTACAGGCAGCGCATTATTACTTTCGAAAAAACCGGCATCAGGTTATTGGAAGAATAATGCTCCAATTATCTATAAAAAAAATCAGGACTTGTAACGAAAAGTCCTGGAGCAATCAATAAAAAAATATTATCTCATACTTTGCATTTGCAACATGAATATTCCATCTACGGATATTGACAATCAAAAAGAATACTGGGATAAAGTAGCGGATCAAAAAACATTTAGCCATCCGCTGAATGTTGCACTGCTTGAAAAATATTCTTCTACAAAAAGTTCTATTGTAGATTTTGGTTGCGGCTATGGCCGGATTGTAAACGAGTTATTATTGGCAGGCTTTACTAATACAAACGGGTATGATACTTCTTCGCAGTTGGTAAAGAGGGGAGTAGCCGACAAGCTTCCACTTCATTATAATGACAGCCCTCACAATTTACCAATTGAAAATAACAGGGTTGATTGTATGTTATTATTTGCTGTACTTACCTGCATTCCATCAAACAGCGGACAAATAGAACTCATCCTTTTACTGCATTCAAAATTAAAACCGGGTGGCATTTTATACATCAGCGATTATTATTTGCAGGACAATGAAATTTCTAAAAGCAGGTACACTTATTTTAACAACGACCCAGAAAATTTTGGCGTATTTACTTTGCCCGAAGGTGCAGTATTCAGGCACCATACCAACCAATGGATTGAATTATTAATGAAAAATTTTGAGATAATGGAAGAGCAGTTGATTGAGGTAAAAACCATGAATGGTAACAGTGCCAAAGCATTTCAATTAATTGCAAGAAAGTAGCCTCAGCCGAATGTTTATCCTTTTTTATAAAAGTAACTTCCAGTCTTTATATGAATAATAAAAAACATGATGTGGCTGTATTAGTGCATACCTGCGACAGGTACGAATTTTTGTACGAAGGTTTTTATTATTTCTTTAAAAAATACTGGGATCATCAAATTAACTGCAACTGCTATTTTGCAACAGAAGAAAAAAATGCTTCCATCCCTGGTTTTAAAAACATTAAATCGGGCAAGGGTGAGTGGGCTGACCGGCTAGCTTATTTGCTAAAAAATGAAATAACTGAAAACTATGTTTTGTATTTCCAGGAAGATATGTGGTTAAATAAAAAAGTTAACCCTGCCTTTTTTAACAGGCTTTTTGAATTGGCAAAACAGTATAACTGGCAACAGGTAAAATTGCATAGTTCAGAAGTTTACAAAACCATTGCAACAAGTGAATTTATTGAAGGGTTCAACATTGCGAAGTTGGACAATGAAGCTTCGAATTTTCTCATGTCGCACCAGGTAACTTTATGGAACAAAGAATTTTTATTGCAACAACTCCTTAAGGGTGAGCACCCCTGGCGCAATGAAAGAAAAGGTACTAAAAGACTTAAAAAACTTAACCCGGAAATTTATCATGCTGATTATTTTGCAGAGAATGGTAAAGTGGAGATCAATAAAAATAATAAACCGGTGCTTAGAAGTGAATACCAGACCATTTCTATAAATGCTACATTAAATGGAAATGTACAACCATTTATAGACGACTTGATAAAGGGAGATGCGGCTGAGATAAAATACGGTGAAAAGCTTCAGTATCATCTTGCAAATAAAATAACGCACGATGGAAAACAGAAGCCACGCAAAGAAGATATCTTTAAAAAGATAAAAAACAAGTTGCAGGGAAAATAACTTTACCCACCTTCCGGTAAATTATTCTTTTGTAGGCCGGTCAGCCAAAAAATCCCGCCACCAGTAACCTGAATTTTTTATAGTGCGAAGCTGTGTTTTAAAATCTACATGCACCAGGCCAAATCTCGTAGTGTATCCTTCACTCCATTCAAAATTATCCATCAGCGTCCAGGCGAAGTAGCCTTTAATATTTACACCTTCTTTTTTTGCTTTTAACAAAGCCTGTAGGTGTTGCTGAAAATAATTGATCCTTTCCTTATCGTCTATTACTCCATTTTTTAATTCATCTTTAAAGGCGGCGCCATTTTCTGTAATGATGATTTCTTTAACGCCACCATGCAGCCAGATTCTTTTGATGGTGCGGTAAAAACTTTCTGCATTAATTTCCCAACCCATTTGGGTATGCGGCACTTTTCGTGTAGCCGCTTTTACTTCAGAAGCCTGCAGATACGGAATGAGGTTGTTGTATTTTATCACCACCGGAAAATAATATTGCAGCCCTATAAAATCGAAATCAAAATGCAACCTGTCTGTGTACTTCCAGGTTTTATTGTGCATGCTCAATTTCCCCAAAAATTTAAATGAATCATCTACCGGGTAACCCTTGCCGAGAGCGGGCTCAATAAAAAGCCTGTTCATTAAAATATCAACCCGGTTGGCGGCGGCAAGGTCATCCTTTTTATCTGTGTAAGATATTACCTGCGAGCAGGAAAAAGTGGTGCCAATATTGGCTTTGGGCACCAGGTGGCGAATGATCCTTGCGCCTTCTGCCTGGGCCAATGCAGTGTGATGTACCGCAGGTAAAAAATTATCAAGCCCCCTTTTGCCGGGTGCATG
>JANMVB010000449.1:0-6327 GCA_031392305.1 Ferruginibacter sp. | reverse complement strand
ATAATTACTGAAGTAATCCTTTTGGCTTCATCATCCAGTTTGCTGGTATAATCCTCCTCCAATATGGATGAATATCCAATTATTGCCCGTAGCGGTGCCCGAAGGTCGTGCGAAACAGAATATGAGAATGCTTCCATTTCTTCATTGGCTTTTTGTAATTCCTGGGTGCGTTTTAGTACTTTGTCTTTGAGTTCAATATTTATATTTTTAATTTTTTCTTCTGCTTTTTTGCGTTCGGTAATATCTGTGAAATATACAGAAAGTCCATCGGGCGAGGGGTAGATATGATTCTCAAACCACTGGTCGTATGCCGGATAGTACTCCTGCAGGTAAACATATACCTGTTCTTCCATCGCCTTGTGATAAGCGTTGTAAAACGGCGCGCCAACTAAATCCGGAAATTGCTTCCAAAGGTTTTTACCTAAAATTAACTGAGGGTCCAGCCGGGTTATCTCTGCAGCTCTTTTATTCATGTAGGTATAGCACCAGTTTTTATCAACCGCAACAAAACCATCACTGATCCTTTCAAAAGTTTGCCGGAATTTTTCTTCACTTGCAAGTATTGCATGTTCCGCTTTTTTCTGCTCTGTAATATCCATGATATAGCAAACCCCTATATCATTTTCATTTTCCCCAAAACTTGAGGCCCCTAAAATAATCGGGAACCTGGTCCCATCTTTTCTTATATACTCTTTTTCAAATGGTTTGCAAACACCGGAGATAGCAATTTGCTCCAGGGCAATGCGGTCCAATGCTGCATATTCAGGTGGGGTCATAGCCATCCAGTTAATCAAACCCTTTTCAAGATCTTCCCTTGTATATCCCATCATAGTAAGGAAAAGTTCATTTGCATCTACTATCTCCCCGTTTTTATTCCAGTAAATAAAACCGATCATATCCGATTCAAATATTTTTCTTGCCTTTGCTTCGCTTTTGAGCAAGGCTTCTTCTGCATTTTTCCTTTCGGTTATATCCCGCGCATTGGTAATAATGCCGGCAATAGCGGGGTCGTGCAGCATATTGGTTAAGGAACCTTCCAGCCATATATAATTACCGTTTTTATGTTTTACCCTCGATAAAATAGGGATAGGTTTCCCTTTTTGTTTTATGGCTTCAGCCATTTTCAATTTAATATCTTCCACATCATCCGGGTGTATATAATCAGTGGCATTGGTCCTTGCATATTCTTCATTTGTCCACCCGGTAATACGTGCAGCCGAAGAACTGCGGAAAAGAACACTTAGTTTTTCATCAACCAATGAAATGATCCCTTCATTATTTTCCACCAATTTTCGAAAACGTTTTTCGCTTTTGGAAACTTCATCCGTTCTTTCTTTTACTTTTTGTTCTAATTCTTCATTTAACTTACTTAGGTCATCTTCTGCTTTTTTGCGGTCTGTAATATCCCTTGCGATACAATACAATTTTCCGGTAACAGGGTTAGGCGTAGCATTCCACTCGAACCATAAATAATCCCCGGTATTTTTGCGGTAACGGTTTGTAAAATTAATTAAAGTGGCTCCCGCTTTAAGGTTGTCGTACACCTCGAGGGTTGCAGCAATATCATCCGGATGTACAAAATCGAGAAAAGGTTGTTTGGAAAGTTCGCCTTGAGAATACCCCAATACTTTTTTAAAAGTAGGGTTTACAATTTCAAAATAACCCTGTGTATTAGCAATACAGGAAAGATCGTTAGTGTTATTAAAGAAGTACTCAAATTCTTTAAGTTGCTTTTCCGCATTTATCCGGTCGGTAATATCCCTTGCTAAAATCAGGCTGCCGGTTGCTTTGCCATCTGTGTCTTTTAATTCAGATGTGGTTATTAAAACATTCACCGCCCTGCCATGTTTGGATTGAAATATCACTTCTCCCTGCCAATACCCTTTTTGTTTGAAGGATTCAATTATGTGTCCCCTCGTTTCATTACGATAATCAGTTTTTAATACTTCAGCGGTTGTTTTCCCAATGGCTTCCCCGCTTTTCCAATCCAATAATTTTTCTGCTGCATTATTCCATCTGGTAATAATTGCATTAGTATCAGTAGTAATAATGGGGTCTTGAATATTATTAGCGATGGTGGCTAAAAAACGAATATTTTTTTCTGCTTTTCTTTTTTCGGTTGTATCATTTGTAACTGTTGCAAATCCATAATGCGATCCTTCATTATCAATGAGCGAAGTAAAAACAATGTTTGCATAAAATGTTGAGCCGCCTTTTCTTACACGCCAACCTTCCGTTTCTAAATAGCCGTGTTGCAATGCCATTTGCAAATTATATGTAGGTGTACCTTTTTGTATTTCTTCTGCGGTATAAAATATTTCTATTGACTGCCCAATGATTTCCTCCTCTTTATATCCTTTAATATCTGCTGCACCCGTATTCCAACTAGCCACATAACCTTTTGCGTCAAGCAGAAAAATGGCATAATCTTTTACACTTTTTGCTACTAACTGAAAATCGTTGTTAGCCTTCTTTAGTTTTTCATCTGCTTTTTTGCGGCTGGTAACATCCTCAATTGTATGAATAATATAAGTAAGTTCATTGTGAGCATTAAAAACGGGTGAGTTCAAAGGGTTCCAATATCTTTCTTCAAATGCCCCATCAGGTTTGCGGATATCATATTTCTGTATCCCCATTGTATGAGGTTTACTATGCTTCAGTACATAATTCAATGAAGCCCTTAAATTTAATACACCATCGGCTTCTATATCATCGGGATTATCAGGAAACACATCAAATATTCCACGACCAATGATAGAATCCCTTTCTGTCATGGTAGCTTTTAGGTAAGTATCGCTAACGGCGGTAATGGTAAAATCAGGTAACAACACAAGGTACAACCCTGGCGTTGCCTCAAAAAGTAATTTGAAATCCTGGGCTTTTATGTCTGTCATTCGGGGGGTATTAAAAATTAGAAACGTGGGTAATATAAGCCAACATGTATTAAAATACAATTAACAGTCACAATATTTAATTTGTACCCGTCAAAACGTTTTAATTGTAGCGCTTACTCTTACAAATTACAGACTATAATGTACTTTTTGATAATAAATTCAATATCAATATCAATTAACTGGTTAAATAACCGGCAAGCAATATTTACAGGGTAATTTATATAAAGGATACAAATCAAAAACGCTATAATCAAATTGATTATAGCGTCGTAATTATTTATTTATTTGTGTGCGGAGACTAAGGGATTCGAACCCTTGATAGAGTTTCCCCTATACACACTTTCCAGGCGTGCTCCTTCAACCACTCGGACAAGTCTCCAATTTTAAAGGACGGCAAAAATACACTATCAATATCTATAAGGCGAATATTTTTTTAGCATTACCGGTAGTTATTTCAGCAACTTCTTCAATGGAACATTTTTTTATTTCTGCTAACTTTTGGGCAATATAATTCAGGTAACTGCTTTCATTTCTTTTGCCCCTAAAAGGTACCGGGGTTAAATAAGGGGCATCAGTTTCCAGTACCAGGTGCTTTAAATCAATCTTTGAAATTACTTCGGCCAAACCTGAATTTTTATAGGTAACTACTCCACCAATCCCCAGGTAAAAGCCGGCATTTATAATTTCAAGAGCATTTTCATAACTGCCACTAAAGCAATGGAAAATCCCTCTTACCTGCCGGGGCACGTATTTTTTTACAATATTGATAGTATCCTCCATTGCCTCCCTGGTATGGATTACTATTGGCAGATCAAATTGTAATGCC
Source organism: Ferruginibacter sp. (assembly GCA_031392305.1). GTDB lineage: Bacteria > Bacteroidota > Bacteroidia > Chitinophagales > Chitinophagaceae > Ferruginibacter. The sequence continues at coordinate 2,607 of JANMVB010000449.1, read as the reverse complement.
CATTCTATTTGCATTTTAAATGCCTGCTGCTGTTGATTGGTAAATGTTTTGTCCCAATAATAATCAAGCCCAATTTCACCAATTGCGGCAAATTTTCTTTTAGCGAGCCAGCCAGCTACAATTTCCAATTCATTTTCAAAGTTTTCATTAACATAGCAAGGGTGCAACCCCGCCATGGCAATACATTTGCCCGGGAAGCGGTGCTCCAACTCCATCATTGCCTCAATGGCAGTGCTGTCAATACCCGGCAAATAAAATTTTGCAACGCCATTATTTTCAGCCCGGTTTATTATTGCTGCTATATCCTGCTTAAACTCCTCTGAATAAAGGTGGCAGTGTGTATCTATTATTTCCATGATAATTAAAAATGGCGAAGTTGCTTAAATATATAAGTCGATGTTTAAAAATTGAATAGCTTAAAAAATTCAAATAGCCTTAAAATGTACCTTACAATCTTACTTATTTATATACATATTACAAACAGTTTTTCGCCCTCAAAAAAATATGTTAAAAAAATTATTGCTATTTCAAAAAGTACTTTGTACCTTTCGTCCAGTTTTCATAGGGTACGGATTAAAAACGGGCCAGGGTTTCTACCCAGGCCCATTCTTTTTTAGGTAACTCAAGGCAAATGGAACCACATAATTATTTTGCCGTTATTGAAATTTTATCAAATTTATAGCCCATTCCTGTAAAATGATTTAACACTCCGGGCAAGGCATATTTCATTCTTTCAGCGGCTTTTTCACTATCATGAAATACTACAATTGAGCCTTCAGCCGTATTATCTATTACATTCTTCAGGCATTTTTCTCTTGTGATACCCTTATCAAAATCTCCGCTTAACACACTCCACATTACAGGCAACAATCCATACCTGGGTTTATGTAGCATTTTTAATTGAAACCGGGTGATCCTTCCATAAGGTGGCCTGAACAGGTTTGAATCAATATATTTTTTTGCTTCCTCAATATCATCCAGGTAAAATTTATCGGGTGTATGCCAGCCGTTAGGATGATTAAAAGTGTGATTACCCACCGCATGCCCTTCTGCAATAATTCTTTTATACAATTCAGGGCATGCTTTTACATTTTTGCCAATACAAAAAAAAGTAGCTGTTGCATTGTATTTTTTTAACTCATCCAATACAAATGTCGTAACCTCCGGATGTGGCCCATCATCAAACGTAAGGTAAATTACCTTTTCGCTTACGGGCATTTGCCAGGTACAACTACTATACAATTTCTTTAACCAAAAAGGCGTTTTAGTAAAGTAAAACATAGGCAAAATTATTTTTTAAAACTGATTAAACCAGTATTATAAATTGAGGTCATAGGTGAGCTCAAAAAAACTAAAACCAAAAAACTTAAAATTATGAAACCTAAACATTTGGCAATTGCTATCTTATTTACCTCAAGTGCAATTGCATTTACCTCCTGCAAAAAAACTGACAGTGCAGATAAATCAAAAGAAGAAATTGAAACAACCTTTGAACTTAGTACTGACCAGGCAGTAGCAGACAACCTCACCGAAGATGCCAATGATGTATTTATGGAAGCTGCGGCCGAAAATAATCTTACCGGGCAAAAACCCGTAGGTACACTTGACGCTTTTGAATCGATGGGCATACTAGGTTGCGCAACAGTAACCATTACACCAATGATAGGTTTCCCAAAAAATATCGCCATCGATTTTGCTGCCGGATGTACCTCACCAAATGGCATTTCACGCAAAGGAAAAATAAATATTGTATTGTCTGATTCAGTAAGAAAGCCGGGCTCTACTGCAGTATTAACTTTTGATGGCTATTTTGTAAACGGCTTTAAAAAAGAAGGTACCATTACCTGGAAAAATACAAGTACCGCCAATATTAAAGGCTGGCAGCGCAAGGTTGAAAATGGAAAATTTACCAACCCCAATGGTAAATACTGGCTGCACCAGGGCGTTAAAGATGTGGTACAAACAGAAGGCTATGCTACCCCAAGAAATTTGTTGGATGATGTATTTTCAATTACCGGCAATCATACTGTAACCAATGCCAATAATGTTAGCCGCACTTCGGTAATTGTTACACCGCTGGTAAAGAAAACCATTTGCGATAATATTTCAAAAGGAAGTGTAAAAGTGCAGGGCCCAAATCATAGTGCGGTAATTGATTTTGGTGATGGGGCATGCGATAAAATTGCAACCATTTCTATTGACGGTGGTACACCAAGAACTATTCTTTTACGATAGTAAATAAATTTTTTTAAATGATTATTAAAACGCCCTCAAAGGCGTTTTTTTTATGTCCTGGATTTTATGAAAAATTGCATGGTTTTTTTTGTAACAGGCATTTGTATTTCAATTAAGCCCCGAAATTCTTCGGGATTTCTCACACATTTTTTGTCCGAACCAGGAGGCAATGCCCAACATCGTTGTGTCACTCCCTTGTGCCGCATACCAATGGGGAGCTTTACCTGCGTATTAATTATCTCTTGCTTGCTTTCTAAAGCTGTTTTAAACTTCAATGGTTATCAAATTATAAATTACAATCCCTTTTTTTTTATTCAAATAAGATCCCAAAAAGAATGTGTTTACATTCTTCAAATAACTGGTTACAGAATT
>JANMVB010000447.1:0-5684 GCA_031392305.1 Ferruginibacter sp. | reverse complement strand
GGTTTGGGCCTTTGGCAGCATGGGCATACAGGATAAAGCAAAGCATATTGCCACCATGTTCCTCGAAGATTTATCAGACCTGGTAAAAGAATGTGTAGATCCTCATTTTGGCTTTAGCCGTTATGCTGAAAAGCTCGGCCGCTCAGCAAATAGTTTTGATGAATTATATGCAGCGCTGCAACTGCCTTATACTTACATTGATAAAATACTGATTGAAATACTTCAGAAAAAAATGCTTGCAACCGATCCAATGCTTGTTGCCATTTCAGTGCCTTTTCCCGGTAATCTTTATACTGCTTTTCGTTGCGGCCAATGGATCAGGCAACATTGCCCCACAGTAAAAGTTGCCATGGGCGGCGGCTTTGCCAATACGGAACTACGCTCTCTTACCGATGCCCGGGTGTTCGAGTTTTTTGATTTTATCACACTTGATGATGGCGAGGCACCGGTAGAAAATTTAATTGAACATTTGCAAGGTAAACGGCCGGCAGAAGAATTAAAGCGGTGCTTTATGTTGAAAGACGGCAAAGTAACCTACATCAACAATACTGCCTGCCAGGATTATAAACAAGGCCAGGTAGGCACGCCTGATTACAGCGATTTTTTGTTGGATCAATATATTTCAGCCATTGAAATTGTAAACCCCATGCATAGCCTTTGGAGCGATGGCCGCTGGAACAAACTAACTATGGCGCATGGCTGCTATTGGGGCAAATGTACCTTTTGCGATATTTCGCTGGATTATATAAAAATGTATGAACCCATCACCGCTTCACTGCTTTGTGACCGTATGGAAGAAATGATTGCACAAACAGGAGAAAATGGTTTTCATTTTGTAGATGAGGCAGCACCGCCTGCCTTAATGCGTGCCCTGGCTGTAGAGATCATCAAAAGAAAACTGGTTGTAAGCTGGTGGACAAATATCCGTTTCGAAAAAAGCTTTACCAGGGATATGTGTTTGTTGTTAAAAGCTTCCGGCTGTATCGGTGTTTCCGGTGGGTTGGAAGTTGCATCCGATCGTTTGCTGGAGCTCATTCAAAAAGGCATTACCGTTGCCCAGGTGGCCAGGGTAAACAAACATTTTACTGAGGCAGGCATCATGGTGCATGCCTACCTGATGTATGGGTTTCCTACACAAACCGCACAGGAAACCATTGACTCACTGGAAATGGTGCGGCAATTATTTGAAGCCGGTATCCTGCAGTCTGCCTTCTGGCACCAGTTTACCATGACAGCACATAGCCCTGTGGGCCTGCACCCCGAAAAATTTAAAGTAAAAAAGCTAACTGAGCACACAGGCAGTTTTGCCAACAATGATATTGTGCATACTGACCCAACCGGTGCCGATCATGAAACATTTGGCTTTGGTTTAAAAAAGTCTTTATTAAATTTTATGCATGGCACATGCCTCGATTATCCGCTGCAAAAATGGTTCGATTTTAAAGTGCCTAAAACATCCGTGCCCGCCGGGTACATCGCCAATGCTTTAATGGAGGAAGAAATAGTACATGATAAACCCACCACCAAAATTGTATGGCTCGGCAATAACCCGGAGATAGAAAATTTCACCAAATCAAAAAAGGGCAACCAGTGGGAAATGGCATCCTTAACCTTCGAAAGCAAAAGGGAAACATTCAATATTAAAGTAAGCCAACCGCAAGGCCGCTGGCTTGCAGACATGCTTGACAAGTTATCAGTAGATAATATTAAGGTGTACACATTACAGGAAGTAAAAGAAAATTATGAAGCCGCCGGCCTAACAGACTTTGAACTTTTTTGGGATAACAAACCGGTGAATACTTTGTATAAGGTTGGGTTGCTGAGGTTGTAATTTTTTATTTTTTTTACAGACATTTGTTTTTCAATTAAGCATTGTTGTAGCCTGTCTCGTCAGCAATGACGAGATCACTCACCTGTACCGCATACCTATGGGGAGCTTTATCTGCTATATAGACAGCTTAAAAAATACTTGGTTCATAACGAAATTGATTACTTTATAAATACGTAAACCTGACCCAGCCTTTGTGAAGCATTAAGAATAAAAAAATGATTCGCTGATATTATTCAAAGAATAAAAATAAAGGTGAAAACATTCGTATATATTTGAATTGAGCGAAAATTAAAATCTCAACATGAAAAAAATAGTAACTAAAAAGAATGACATTAAGGTTCCACCAAAATTATTTAATGAAACCCAAAGCCTAATAAAAATTATATCTAAAAACCTTGATGGGGATTTTATTTCTTATTGGACTTCAGGAAATAGCAGAATTGCTGGTGATGACATCGTGGCTTTTTATGAAGCATTAAAAAACGAGAAAAAGAAAAATACACTTTATTTATTTATAAAAAGTGGTGGCGGATCAGGAGAAGCTGCACTTAGAATTGTAAATTTATTAAGAAAATACTACAAAAATATTATTGCGTTTGTTCCTTTAGATTGTGCTTCCGCAGCGACAATGTTAGTTTTGGGCGCTGATAAAATTAATATGGGGCCTTTAGCTTATCTTTCTGCAATAGACACATCTATTACTCATGACCTTTCACCAATTGATAAAGACAATGATAGAGTAAGTGTTAGTCAAAATGAATTAAGTCGTGTAATACAATTATGGAACTCAAATAAACAAGCGAGCGATAAAAATCCATATTCTGATATTTATACACATATACATCCATTAGTAATTGGTTCGGTTGACAGAGCAACATCTTTATCAATTAAACTTACAACAGACATTTTATCCTATCACATGAAAGATTTAAAAAAGGTAGAAAAAATCAGCAATATTTTAAATTCAAATTACCCTTCTCACTCTTATCCAATAACAATCCGGGAAGCCAAAAAAGTTGGTTTAAACGTTGAGGAATTGGATAGTACGATTAACAATAAATTATTAGAATTAAATGAATTGTATTCTGAAATGGCTCAATTGGCATACTCTGATTATGATCAATTAAATTATCACGACAATGAAATACTTAAAATAGTTGAAGGTTTGAATGTCAAACTCTTTTATCAAAAAGACAAGGATTGGCATTATAGGACTGAAGAAAAAAAATGGATACCACTAAATGACAATAGTAGTTGGAGAAAAATAAGTTTAACGGGCAATAAAATAGAGGAACGTAGCTTTCATATCCAATAATCTTTACCCAACATTGTATTCCGCTTCGCAGCTATATCCTCGCAAAGCCTAAGTGTAACTGGAGACATTATGCCACTGCATCATGCGCCATTGTTATAAACCAACTGTTTTTATTAATTGAGCCCCATGCATGAGAGTAAATTTACCCTCAGTAGAGTGGGAGTTATATATGCAATCAGTAAGCGAAAAAATGTCAACGCCCACGGCGTAGCTGTTGCTCGTAGAGAGGCATTGCCGTAAAACAAGATGTTTTTTTAAATAAACTGGGCTGTGTGAACCTTGATTTTTTGATTTAACGATTTTTATGAAAGAAGTGGACTGTATAATATATAGTCCACCCCAAACAAAATAATCACCTCAATCACACCATAAAACCAAGGCCTGAAAGATAGTTGTCTGTTTTAATTACTAATCAAAAATAAAAATTATGAATCCGAACAAAATTCTTTGGGAAAAAGGAGACTTTACCCAACTTGCTAAAACCATGCGTGAAAGCGGAGAAGCATTGGTAGCCACATTGGGCATCACTAAAGATCTTACTATTCTTGACCTTGGCTGCGGCGACGGCACCACTGCTATACCGGAAGCAAAATCTGGTGCAAAAGTATTGGGTGTTGATATAGCCAGCAACCTTGTTGAAGCAGGTAATCTGCGTGCAAAACAAGAAGGGTTGAGCAATTGCATTTTCCAGGAGGGTGATGCAATAGCGCTTGATGGCCTGGAGGATAAAAGCTTTGATCTTGTAGTATCCATCTTTGGTGCCATGTTTGCACCAAAGCCATTTGACGTAGCAAAAGAAATGGTACGTGTAACAAAGCCCGGGGGTAAAATAGTGATGGGCAACTGGATTCCGGGAGACCCGACACTGGTGGCGCAAATATTAAAGATCAGTTCTGCGTACACACCTCCACCACCCGAAGGTTTCATCAGCCCGATGCTATGGGGTAAAGAAGAGCATGTTACCGAACGTTTTGTACAGGCAGGTGTGGCAAAAGAAAATATATCCTTCAGTAAAGATACTTTTACATTCAAAGCTCCATACTCACCCGCCGCATTTGTGAATGTGTTTAAAACCTACTACGGCCCCACTATGAATGCTTTTGAAGCTGCAGAAAAAAATGGCAGCGCTTTACAATTGCAGGAAGAACTGGAAGCATTGTTTACCAGCCAAAACAAAAGTACCGATAGCAATACCACCACCATACCGGCAACTTTCTTACGGGTAACGGTTATGGTATAATTTAAAGTAGGTATGGGTGCACAATCTATTTGCTTAATTTTTTTTTCCGCCTTATATAAACACAAGTGCAGTATTGGGCATATCCACTTGAATTGCAGAGATATCAATGGTGCTTTGGCTTTTAATTAGAGGGTTAAAAGAAATTATGCTTAACACACTTTAAATTTACCTTATGATCACTAGCACCGAAATTCAGGAATGTAAATCCTGCGGCAATTCATCAGAAGGAAATTTTTGTAACAACTGCGGACAATCGTTTACTGTAAAACGAATTTCCTTACCAGGCATGCTGCATGATGTGTTTCATTTTTTTACGCATTTAGATAAAGGCTTCGGCTACACGTTAAAAAAATTAGTAACCGCACCCGGCCACATGCAAAGTGCCTATATTTCGGGTGATCGGAGCAAGCACCAGAAACCCTTCTCTATGTTTTTTATTTGTGCTACCGTAGCTGCTTTGAGCCGCTACTGGATATTTAAAGCATTGGCTAAATATTATCACGCAGGTAATCTTGCAGAAGCAAATTTTTTTCACGAGTACATGGTGTTGGTGCATATTGCTTTGTTGCCGTTATATATTTTTATCACCTACCTGTTTTTTTATAAATCCAAATACAATTATGCAGAATCTGGCGTGTTGATTTTATACACCGTATCATTTTTCTTTTTACTTGCATCCTGCATTGCATTGCTAAAGTTTCTGTGGCCCAATTTAGATACAGCCTACATTGAACTGCCCGTGCTGCTCATTTATAATACAATAACATTTGTCAATTTTTTTGATAAGCTGCCCCGCTGGAGTGTAGTGGTTAAAAGTATCATTCTATTAGTCATCCTGTTTTTCTTAATTCAGCTCGTTGAAGATTTTACCGTAAAAATTATTTCCTAAAAGGGTGCAGTTTTTATTTTTATTGCCCGGGCTGCGAAGCTATGGGCATCCCGAAATTCGGGATATCGCAAATACATTTTTTGAACAAGCATTTTATCAATGCTCATCATCGTTGTTAATATGATTTTGTCATTAATCCTTTTTGATAAAAAGGATTAATGACCTCCCTTGTACGTCATACCCTTGTGGAACTTTACCTGCATGATATGAAATAGTTTAGTAGATATACCGACGTGGTTCGTGCTCTCAGGAACCATCGATGCAAAAACTATTCATTCTTATACACCACCCCATTCTTCATCACAAACTTCACCATGCTCATTGCCTTTACATCTTTAATGGGGTCGCCATCTACTGCAATGATATCTGCCAGTTTACCTTTTTCGATGGTGCCTAATATATCGGTGAT
>JANMVB010000428.1:0-6104 GCA_031392305.1 Ferruginibacter sp. | reverse complement strand
AACTCTTTTGTATGCTTGAGAAAGGATCGGGTACATAGTTGTTTTCCTGCTCCAGGTAAAAATGTTTTACACCCGAAAGTTTTGCACTTGCCATGATAGGTTTAAAATCTATACTGCCATTTCCTACTTCTGTATTCTTTGTTCTGTCTGCCTTATCCATATCTTTTATGTGCCAAAGCTGAAACCTGCCCGGTTGTTTTTTAAATAATTCAATTGGGTCTAATCCAGCCCTTACTACCCAATATAAATCAAGCTCCAATTTAAGCAGGTCCTTATCTGTATTGTTCATTATTATATCGTAGCCCCGTTCGCCGCTCAGCATATTAAATTCAAAATCATGATTGTGATATGCCAATTGCTGGTTGTTTGATTTACATATTTCACCTGCTTTATTCATTCTTTCCGCAAGTGCTTTATATTGATCAATTGTTTTTCTTCTTCCTTCCTCCAGGTAGGGGATAATTATATATTGATGGCCGAGTGCGTTACCGACATCGCATAATCTTTTTACATCGTCTCCATCACCATTGTCAAAAAGCATTTTCGCTGGCATGTAGTGGCCACTGGGAGAAGTAAGGTTATTATCTTTCAGTAACTGGCCAAACTCAGTTACTGTTAGCCCAAAAAATTTCTCTTCTTTACTTAATCCAAACATTTCCACTTCTTTGTAGCCTGCAGCAGCTACTTTACCAATTACGCCTTTTACATCTTTAAATATTTGATCTCTCAGAGTATATAACTGTATGCCTACGTTGGTGCCTGCCTTAACCGATCCTTTAGTAGATGAGCAGGATTCGGCAAATAACCCGGCAGCTAAAATTCCTGTTTGTTGCAAAAATCGTCGTCTTGTATTCATGTTGTAATTTTTAAAAAGTGAATAATAAAGTTAAGCAAATTTAAAACTCTTCAATATCATTAAGTTTTAAAATGGCAGATCAAAATTTTAATTTATAGCCGCTTCGTCTTCAGCATCTGGTTTATCAAAATAATAAATGATTGCTCCCAACAGCAGTACACCGAGGCCAATAAAACTTTCGAGTGGACGGTCTATCATGGTAAAAATTAATACCCATGCATTAAAAATTAAAAAGATAATCTGAAGCAATGGTTTAAACGGACTTTTAAATACGCCTGCACTTTTAGATGGGGTAAATAAGCTGGCTGCAACTGTAAGGGATGCCATCAGTTGTAGTACAAAGCCTGCATACAATAATACTTTTTCAAACGAACCTGTAAGGGTAAGTATAACCGCAATAAATACATGCAGCCAAACTGCTGCAACCGGAATGCCATGCTTATTGGTTTTGGCCATTGGTTTCCACAATTTATTTTCAAGTGCCATGGCCATAGTAACCCGTGGCCCCACCCATAAATAAGAGCTGATGGTAGCTACCAGTTGGATAGCAATAAATATACTAACCCATTTGCCCCCTGCTGCACCCAACAGGTTATCAAATGCAATAAAGGTTACTTCCTCTTTACCGGCGAGTTGGCTTGCACCAGCATTTTTTAAAAGCACCCATTGAAAAAGCACATATACTACTGACACAAAAAGCGTACTTCCAATTAATGCTTTAGGCAGATTTTTTAAAGGATTGTGTATTTCATCAACTACATAAGCAGCAGCATTCCAGCCGGTGTATGCGAATGATACGTACACCATTGATACGGCAAAGCCTGGTTGAATGATTTCCTGCTGCCAGCTATTGCTTAAATCAATTGCATTGTCGTTATTACCAGGTATAACAAAACCAAGTATAATCAGGATTAATATAAATATCACTTTAATAAGTGTAGAAAAATTTTGCAGCCGGCTGCTATGCCGGATGGTAAAACTATGCATGAGCCCAATTAAAATAATAAGCGTAACTGCCAGCCACAAGTTACCCTCCAAGCCAAATGGAGAAAGATATTTTGTAAAGGCCATTGCGGCCAATGCAACCGGCGCAGAAAAGCCAACTGTAAGCCCGGCCCAAGCCGAAAGGTACCCCAGCAAAGGGTGAAAGATCCGGGAGAGATAAATATAATCACCACCTGATTCTTTAAAATGTGTGCCCAACTCTGCATACGCAAAAGCACCAATTAAAGCCAGTACGCCGCCCACTACCCAAAGCAATAAAATGCTCCAGGTATTTTGTACTGCAGAAAGTTGAAAACCAACACTGGTAAATACACCGGTACCAATCATGTTGGCAATTACTATTGCAGAGGCTGTATAAATTGATATCTTCTTTTTCAGGGGGCTGAGTTTGAGAAGTACAATTTAAAGATTGTTGGTGAATGTTGAGGGTAGATTTGTTGATGGTTCATGGTTGGCGGTTCATGATGGTTTGTGATTTAATAGTTCCGTAAATTTTTTTGTCCGGGCAGAAGTTTTTCAATTTGGCTTCATTGGCGTCGCACTCTTGTACATTATATCATTGGGCAACTTTACCCACAATGTAATTAGCGGAATGTAAACCCCGCATTATTTGGGTACTCCTGAACTATTGATCAATTGTTAGTAAAGAATAAATAACCACGTAGGTACATGCCGCGGCCTGTACATACAAATATAATGTGGGAAAAGATCCACATTGGTATGACGTACAAGGGAGTGACACAAGGATGTTGCCATGAAATTCTTCTGCTGGTAAACAAAGAAATTTTTACAACCAACGAATTATAAACCTGCCATGATTTTAAAAATCAATCCTTGCAAAGCAAATCTGGTTGCGGAAAGTACAGGGAATAATGAGTTGTCGGGCCCCTACCTGCTTGCTTAGTTTTGGCATAAATTCATATCCCCTTTCTATGCTTTTTATGGTGGGGTTGCGCTTGATGGTGCCGGTGGAAACAAGGGTTTGATCTGAGAGTAATTTATCCCGCTTTTCAATAATATTATAAAGGAAATGAATCTCGGAGCCGGTGATAAAAGGAGCAAACGAAAGGTAGTTATCGCCATCATCTGCATACTGTTCTTTATTGATCACTTTATTTGAAGTTACCTGCCCGTTTTTATTTATATCTATCAGCATGATATTATCGTAATAATATCGCACATTTTGTGGCGTATTAAAGCCACTGTAGGGGCGGTAAAACCCACGGTAATAACCGCCGAGTGGGTTGTAATAATAATTATAATAGGGACTGAAATAAGGAGAACCGTAAATATAATCCCAGCGGTTCCATCCTGCATTACCACTTGTTTGTGAGGTAAAATCTTCAGCAGCTATTAAAAAACTACCATCTTTTTTCAACAAAATATTGCGGATAAAATAATCATTAAAAACATATTTTATGTTGCCCTTAGCTTTAGCAAAAGCACGGATACTATCATCGAGCTTTGTAAAAACATTTGCAGTTATGCTATCGGCAGCCACATCCCAAATTGAAGTAAAAATTCCTTCAATATTTCCCCGCTTTTCCATGTAATAAAACGTATTTATCAGGTACCGCCTGTTTACATTATCAATTTTAATTTTTACTTCATCAATATATTTTTCGTTGAGGTTAATTTGCTTAACTGAAAAAGCATCTTCAAGGGCTGGTTTTGTAATGAGAAATAGGGAAGAAATATTTGCCCTGTTACCTGACTTTATGGATTTTGAAAAAATAAATGTGCCTTCATTATCCACCTGGAAATCACCATACAAATCGTTGCGGTCATCGTAATCCAACACCTGCCTTGTTTTATGCATTAATTTTAACTGATCATCAAACAGCAAGGTGGTATAGTTAAATTTTTCATTCTTTTTTTGAATTTTAAAAATCATAATTTTCTTCTTATCCTCACTATTGATTGTAGTGTAAATTTTATTATCACCCATTGCACCTACATGGGTTGTATCTAACAGAAAAGGTTCGCTTACCAGTTTTCCGGCAAAGTCAATTTTAGCACCAAGGCAATACACAATGCCTCTTTTTTGGAACTGGTAAATAAAATAAACATGCTCCGGGTAAGCAATAAAATCTACATTAAAAGCTTTATCCGGAATAAAATCAAGTTCAACTTTTTCCTTCAAAGACATATCGGCAATATCATACACAGATACCGCATATTTGTAACGCACATTTTTAAATATGAGGACATTGTTTTTTAATTTCCCTATAATGTCAAAATTAATTTCCCGGTTATCTTCACGCTGCGGTTCTGAATAGGTAATGCGCTGCCCAAAACTAATAACTGGCAGGAGTAATAAAAACGTTACATAAATAATTCCTTTCATAGTATAGCTATCTTTACAGTAATAAAATTAAGCATTTCGGCCCAATGAAATTTATCATTATAAGCCTGATGATTTGATGGCGGCTTTTACATAATTTCTAAAATAACGATTTACAATATGCAAACAGTATTAATAACGGGTGGCACAGGTATGGTTGGCAGGGAATTAACAAAACATTTATCCGGCAAGGGTTATCGTATTATTATTTTAACAAGAAAAATGCCAGAATCACCGGCGTTATTACAAAACACTACCTACGCTTTGTGGGATGTGGATAATGAAATGATAGATATAAATGCCCTACAAAGTGCTGACTACATTGTACACCTTGCAGGGGCTGGTGTGGTTGATAAAAGATGGACACCCGCTTACAAAAAAGAGATAGTGGATAGCCGTATAAAAAGCAGTGCCCTGCTGATTAACTCCCTGCAAAATAATACCAACAAAGTAAAAGGGGTAGTGAGTGCTTCGGCAATTGGCTGGTATGGTGAAGACCCATCGCCGGGTAAGAATGGATTTGTGGAAATTGATAACCATGGAGCAGGGTTTTTAGGTGAAACCTGCAAACTTTGGGAGGATAGTATTGCCCCGGTAGAAGCATTGAGTAAACGTCTGGTAAAACTTCGCTTAGGCATAGTGTTGAGCAACACTGGTGGTGCCCTGGCCGAATTTAAAAAACCTGTAAAATTTGGTATTGCCGGCATATTAGGCAGTGGCAAGCAAATAGTAAGCTGGATACATATTGATGATCTGTGCAGGATATTTATTGAAGCAATAGAAAATGAAAAATTGCATGGCAGCTATAATGCCACCGCACCGCACCCTGTAACCAATAAAAAACTAACAACGGAATTAGCACAGGCAATGAAGGGTAAATTTTTTATCCCCCTGCACGTACCGGAATTTGTATTAAAAATGATGCTGGGAGAAAGTAGTATTGAAGTGCTGAAAAGTACTACCGTAAGTTGCGAAAAACTAAAAAGTACCGGTTTTACTTTTTTATACCCTTCCATAGAAGCTGCCATTGCGCAACTAGCAAATAACTCAAAAGATTAGAGATCGGTTTTAACCATACGGTTTACACTCCACCAATAAAATAAAATAAGGTAGGCAATACAAAGCCCCAGAACCAACCAGTAATAATCTGTTGGTAAAACGCCTTTGGCAAGCCCTTTTAATGGATTATCAGGAAACGTAAGCATCCCATCAGCAGAATTCATGGGCAGGTAATCACCCATGCTGCCCATATCAATATTTTGCTGGCTACGTAGCTTTATACTCCATACATCCAGCAACTGGGAGATAAAATTTTCTAACCCCATATAAATAAAAAATACGCCAATAGCAAAGCCCGTCCTCCGTATCAGCACACCAAACAATACAGCAATCATATTATAGGACAGTGCTTTTAAAAAGAAATAACCAACATGGGATATGCCCTGCGTAGAGAATGGGGTTTCAGAAGATAAGCCAAAACTGAGTGCTGTAATAAATACAAGTATGGTAGAAAATATAGCAGTTAATAATGCCATTACAATTTTAACATGAATAAACTGCAACCTCGACCAGCCATCAATAATATTTTGCCGGTGCGTTCTAAAAGTAAATTCGTTGGTAACTAAAATAATCAATAACAAAGCTGGTAACAGCAGCAGCCAGCCTGCAGCATAGCTGGTAGTTTGCCAGGTTTTATCAAAGTCGTACGGAGAAAATTTACCCATAATATTTGCAGCCGTAGCCTGGCTGATCATATTTTTGTTTACAATAAATATGATATAATTTACTGTAACAACTCCCAGGGCAAAAAAACTGCTGAGGATAATAAAGGCATTGTAGTTCTTTATTTTCAGCCATTCAATTTTTAATAATTTCAACATAATCTTGCTTTATAATTAA
>JANMVB010000408.1:0-4027 GCA_031392305.1 Ferruginibacter sp. | reverse complement strand
TTAATTATCTCTTGCTTGCTTTCTAAAGCTGTTTTAAACTTCAATGGTTATCAAATTATAAATTACAATCCCTTTTTTTTTATTCAAATAAGATCCCAAAAAGAATGTGTTTACATTCTTCAAATAACTGGTTACAGAATTAAATGCTGATAAAATTTTGCTTGTTATAATGCAGGTAAGGCTCCACACAGGTATAACGTACAAGTGAGTGACACAACGATGATGCTCATAGATAAAATGCCCGTGCAAATATTATTTTTGTATTATCCCGAATTCAGGATATATGACAAAGGCAATAACGCCTGCACTTAATATTTTTTCTTAGCCTTTACTGTGCTGCTTATCTTTGCGGTATGTTTAAAAACGTTAGAGTGAGGTTTGCTCCCAGTCCTACAGGCGGGTTACACTTAGGTGGTGTACGTACTGTATTGTTTAATTATTTATTTGCAAAAAAATACGACGGGCAGTTTATTGTTCGCATTGAGGATACTGACCAAAAGCGATATGTGGAAGGGGCCGAAAAATATATTTTTGATTGTCTCGATTGGTGTGGGCTTACCCCTGATGAGAGTGTATTGCATGGAGGTGCTTATGGCCCTTACCGCCAGAGTGAAAGAAAAGATATTTACCGCCAGTATGCCGAAGAGCTCATAGAAAAAGGGCATGCCTATTATGCGTTTGATACACCTGCAGAACTGGAAGCGATGAGGGATAAACTAAAGCTGCAGGGCAGTGACAGCCTGCAATACGATCACCGGGTACGCATGAGCATGAAGAATTCACTGAGCTTGTTGCCGGTTGAATCTGAAACCTTGTTAAATGCTGGTACACCTTATGTAATCAGGATAAAAATAAACCCGAATGAGTTTGTATCCTTTACGGATATGATTAGGGGTGATATAGAATTTGATACCAATAATGTGGATGATAAAGTACTGCTAAAAGCAGATGGCATGCCCACTTATCACCTTGCTGTTGTTATTGATGATTATCTTATGAAAATCAGCCACGCTTTTAGGGGTGAGGAATGGTTACCCAGTGCACCGGTGCATATACTCTTATGGCATTACCTTTTTGGAGTGGATGAAATGCCAAAATGGTCACATTTGCCATTAATACTTAAACCCGATGGAAACGGTAAATTAAGTAAAAGGGATGGGGACAGATTAGGCTTTCCGGTATATGCAATGGACTGGGCCGACCCCGTTACAAAAGATATCACCAGCGGATTTAAAGAGCTGGGTTTTTTACCGGAGGCTTTCATAAACCTGCTTGCCGTACTGGGTTGGAATGACGGAACTGAACAGAAAATATTTATGCTGGATGACCTGGTAGATAAGTTTACCATTGAAAAGGTACATAAAGGCGGTGCAAAATTTGATTTTGAAAAAGCCAAATGGTTCAACCATGAATGGATTAAAAGGCTTGATGTTGCCAATTATGAAGTGAGGGTAAAAAATATCTTTGAAGCAAAAGGAATTAAAAATATTGAGCCAGGTTATTTATTAAAGGTGATGAAACTTATCAAAGACAGGTGTATTTTATTGACTGATTTTTATACACAGGGTAGTTTCTTTTTTGAACCGCCACTTAGTTATGATGAAGCGTCGGTAAATGCAAAATGGGATGCTGCAAAACGGGAGTTTTTTTCTGAGACAGCTATTTTATTTGAGACCCTTGATGGTTGGGAAGAACCCATTATTGAAGCAGCCTTTAAAAAAATTGCGGCTGATAAAAATATTAAGATTGGAGAATTGCAAATGATTTTTAGGATTATGCTGGTTGGCAGCAAAACAGGACCGGCAGTATTTCTTATTGCAGAAACCATTGGCAGGGAAGAAACAATCCTGCGAATTACGAATGCTTTAAAAAAGTTTAGTTAGTTGCTGCCACTTTATTATAACCTACAAAACAATGCTATAATGTCAGCAAATGTAAATCGCCCCATTCGTGTATTGGTTGCCAAAGTTGGCTTAGACGGGCACGACCGGGGAGCAAAAATTATTGCTACTGCATTAAGGGATGCTGGTATGGAAGTAATTTATACAGGCTTACGGCAAACTCCTGAAATGGTTGTAAATGCTGCGTTGCAGGAAGATGTGGATGCAATTGGTATAAGTATCTTAAGTGGCGCCCATAATACTGTTTTTCCTAAAGTTATTAAACTGATGAAGGAAAAAGAAATGAATGATGTGCTGCTTACAGGTGGCGGCATTATACCAGATGATGATATGAAAGCACTCAATGAATTGGGGGTAGGCAAATTATTTCCGCCTGGTACAACTACTACAGACATTGCAGATTATATAAAAGATTGGGTAAGCACACACAGAAGTTTTTAAATTTGATTATGGAAAAGCGGGTGAAAATATATAAATCTTTTGAAGAGCAGGAGCGGTATTATTTGGAATACTTCTACTTAAAAACCCCTTTAGAAAGATTGAGGGCACTTACTGATTTGCAAAAAAAAACAATAAGAATTTTTTAAATCCATCCCCCAAAAGAATAACAATTCAAAAAAAATTATTAATGGATATTGAGCATCCTGAATTTTTAAGTTTTTTGCTGTGTGCCCCAAAAAATAAATTGAGGTATTTGTACAAATAGCTGCTAATATTTTCCAAAGATTTTTGAACATACAATTACTATTTCCTTTCATCAAACTTTCATTAAATGTACACCACCTTACTTACAGAATTATCCGAAGGGATTTATACCATCACCATCAACCGGCCTGATAAATTAAATGCACTAAACAAGGATGTTTTTACTGACCTGGATATGGCTGCTGAGGAAATACAGAATAATCCAAACATTAAATCTGCAATCATTACTGGCGCTGGTAATAAAGCATTTGTGGCAGGTGCTGATATTACCGAGTTTCAAAACCTGGATAAAGAAGATGCGAAAGCCCTTGCAAAAAGGGGACAGGATATTTTTTTTAAAATCGAGCATAGTAAAAAGCCCATCATTGCTGCAGTCAACGGGTTTGCTTTGGGTGGTGGCTGTGAGCTGGCAATGGCCTGTCATTTTAGGATTGCAGCAGACAATGCAAAGTTTGGCCAGCCCGAAGTAAACCTCGGTTTAATACCAGGCTATGGCGGTACGCAAAGGCTAACTCAACTGATTGGCAAAGGAAGAGCGATAGAATTGTTGATTAGTGGAAATATGATTGATGCAGGCACTGCTTTACAATATGGCCTCGTGAATTATGTGGTTACCCAGGAAGAATTAATGAATAAAGCAACAACAATTTTACAGGTGATTAACAGCAAAGCCCCTTTAGCTATTGCAGCATGCATCATGGCTGCCAATGCGGTTAACGACCATACACAAAATGGATTCGAAACAGAAATTACTTCATTTGGAGAATGCTTTGCAACAGAAGATATGAAAGAGGGCACCACTGCTTTTTTACAAAAAAGAAAACCCAATTTTAAAGGGGTTTAAATAAGTGGATGAAGAATGCCCTGTTACTTTTTAGCATTTTTTAAATCGCCAGTTTAATTTAAAGTGAAATCAACAATAATTTTTATCGGGCTAAATCTGCGTTTTTTTAACGCTTACCTTTACCCTTCATAAAACGTTTTTTTATATGGATTACAGAATTGAGAAGGATACCATGGGAGAAGTGAAAGTGCCTGCTGATGCGTATTTTGGTGCACAAACCCAACGTAGTATTGATAATTTCAAAATTGCGGAAGACATCAATAAAATGCCCAAAGAAATTATCAGGGCATTTGCTTATTTAAAGAAAGCTGCTGCATTCACTAATCTTGATGCAGGAATTTTGCCAAAGGAAAAAGCTGAGCTTATTGGTAAAGTTTGCGATGAAATACTTGATGGAAAATTAGATGCCGCTTTCCCCCTGGTGGTATGGCAAACCGGTAGTGGTACCCAAAGCAATATGAATGTAAATGAAGTGGTAGCTTACCGCGGCCATGTAATCAACGGCGGAAAACTGGATGACAAAGAAAAGTTTTTACACCCCAATGATGATGTAAACAAATCCCAGTCAAGTAACGAT
>JANMVB010000394.1:0-2818 GCA_031392305.1 Ferruginibacter sp. | reverse complement strand
GGAATATAGTTTATAAAAGTTTTCTGACTGAATTTCTTCGCCAACCAAGGTGGTAGGGGTTACTGCAAATTCAAATGGGATATTATGCAGGCTTTGTTTATCAAAAGCCTTTTGGATAATCACCCGGATATCATCCCTGGAGTAGCGCTGGGTGATGGTAGGTTTAAATATTTCAAGCTGCAATTTATCGCTGGGGAACAATGCATCATTTTTCCGCAGCATTGGAATTAAATTTCCCTTTTCCTCCATAAGATCAGTTGCAGCCTGGGATGTAGCCATGCTTACATGATCATAAAACTTCTGCTCCTCAGATTCATGAGAACCCTTTATCCAGAGTATCTGAAAAAAAATGATACCCAGTAAAGAAAGCAAGATCAGTATGGATATAATAGGGAAAATTCTCTTCATTCCTGCAAAAATAGTTGAGTTAAATTGCTCTAAAATATGCTAAAGGTTTGAAACAATAAATTTAACGAAGCTTTATTAACGGTACCCATAAAAAAAATCACAACAAAATGTATCAGGTAATCAAATAATCATTTATTTTGGAATTATGATTACGCCAGCCCCGGGCATATTGTTAATTGCAGATCCTTTTTTAAAAGACCCGCATTTTATGCGGACGGTTGTGTTTATTTGCGAACACCAGGAGGAAGGCAGTTTTGGTTTTGTGCTTAACAAAAAATATGACCAGACCCTGGATGAACTGATCAATAATTTTGATGGTTTTACTATCCCCGTTTATTATGGCGGACCAGTACAGGGAGACACCATCCATTTTTTACATCAGTATCCGGAACTGATTCCCGGTGGGCAGGAAGTGATGAAAGGTGTGTACTGGGGTGGTGATTTTGAGATAGTAACCAGCCTGGTAAAAAATGAAGAAATAGACATTAATAAAATCCGCTTTTTTATTGGATACAGCGGATGGAGCAATGGCCAGCTCAAAGATGAACTGGAAGAAAAAACCTGGTTAACTGTATCGGCTACACGAAAGTTGGTATTTCATCCACACCCGCCCGAAGTATGGAAAGACAGCCTTAAACATTTAGGCGGCGATTATGAAATGATGATCAATTTCCCGATTGATCCGCAGTTGAATTGATTGGGTTCGTAAATGGTGAATGGGCAATGGTGAATGGTGAATGGTGAATAATAGCCTTCACTTACAAATAGACTTCATTAAAGTAGTTATTCATTGTCAGCTTTCCTATCAACTATCAACCATCAACTATTAACCACACCCCATCAACCATCAACAAACAACGATCAACTATCAACCCTCCCCAATTGCCTTATCACTTCCACAAAAATACTGCTGAGTTTTTTATCGGCTTTGCCTGCTATGGCTATTATTTCTGCAATATCCACAGGTTGCAAATCATCAGGGTCGCATTCATCCGTAATTACACTAACTGCAGCGCAGGGCAAGCAAACCTGGTTGGCAATTATTACTTCAGGCACGGTGCTCATACCCACCATATCTGCACCGGCAGCTTTTAAATAACGATATTCAGCCCTTGTCTCCAGGTTGGGGCCGTTTACTGCAACATACACACCCTGATGAATTTTTATATCGAGTTTTATTGCAGCAGTATAAAAGGCCTCATTTAATAATTTATCGTAAGGGCAACTCATATCAACAAACCTTGGCCCAAACCTGGCATCTGAAAGTCCACGTAAAGGATTTTCTGTTTGTGTGTTGATATGATCTTCGATGATAACAAGGTCGCCTTTTTTAAAATTCAAATTCATTCCACCGGCAGCATTGCTTAGCAGCAAATTCTTTACACCTAGCATTTTCATTAAGCGTATTGGAAAAGTTATTTGTTGCATACTGTAGCCTTCATAATAATGAAACCTTCCCTGCATCGCCATTACTGTTGTTTCACCAATTTTACCCAACACCAGGTTACCCTTATGAAACTCTACTGTGCTCACCGGAAAATGAGGAATATCATTATATGCAATGGATTTTTCAATATCAATATGATTAATTAAATCTCCCAATCCTGTACCTAATACCACTCCCACAGTGGCCTTATCAAAACCTATGTTGGCAAGGAAAACTTTTGTTTCATCTAAGTTGTTAAGTAGTTCATTCATGTAATTAAATGCTTAGTTGATGTGATTGATTTTTGGAGAATCTGTTGTTCCTTTAAATACGTAATTTCAGTAAAAATATCGTGTTGAAATAGAAACACAGTAAATAATATTTTAAGTAACCATAAAACAAAAACGGCAACATGAGCAACAATTATTACAATGCAGCAGACCTTGCGAAATTTGGTAATATCGGTGAGTTTCAGAAAGAAGTGGCCGATAAGTTTTTCGGCTGGTATGGTGAAGTATTTAAAGACAGTGCGTTAACGGCCAAAGAAAAATCCCTGATTGCATTGGCAGTTGCGCATGCCGTGCAATGCCCTTACTGCATTGATGCATATAGCAGCGATGCATACGAAAAGGGATACAGCGAAGCCCAGATGATGGAGGCGGTGCATGTAGCAGCAGCCATCCGCGGCGGGGCAACATTGGTACATGGTGTACAAATGATGAATAAGGTGAAGGAGATTGCGATGTAGGGTCCCTGTCCCCTAAAGGGGAAGATGAACAAAACATTTTTTAGGACGAAGGGAGAGTTATTAATTGCATAATTAAAATGTTTATTGAACCGGCATTGAGGCCCTGATTAAACATCGTTGTGTCACTCACTTCAACAGATGTGCAGGAAAAAAACGCATCAAAAAGTATAAACAAATACGAACGCTAAAAATAAAAGCAGCAAGAATAAATGCAACCTCTTTTTAAAAGCTGAAAC
>JANMVB010000355.1:0-3018 GCA_031392305.1 Ferruginibacter sp. | reverse complement strand
TGAAACTAACAGACCTTTGCGTTTTTAAATGATTTAATTTGCAACCTTAACTTTTATTATCAGTATGAATTTTCAACAAAGTGAACTTACCCAACAGGTAGCAGATACAGCCCGAGATTTTGCACATCAGTACATTAAGCCGCATATTATGGAATGGGATGAAACCCAGGAATTTCCTTTACATATATTTAAAGAATTAGGCAAATTGGGTATGATGGGCGTGCTGGTACCCGAAGAATATGGCGGTGCAGGATTAAGTTATTTTGAGTACAACGTCATCATACAGGAAATAGCAAAAGTTTGTGGGTCAATTGGTTTATCGGTTGCGGCACACAACTCGCTGTGCACAGGCCATATATTAACTTTTGCCAGCGAAGAACAAAAGAAAAAATACCTGCCTAAACTGGCTACTGCCGAACACCTGGGGGCATGGGGCCTTACCGAACCCAATACGGGAAGTGATGCAGGTAATATGAAAACAACGGCAGTAAGGGATGGGGACCATTGGATATTGAACGGTACAAAAAGCTGGATAACACATGGGAAAAGTGGTGATATTGCCGTGGTAATTTGCCGTACCGGTGAACCGAGGTCAAAGGATAATTCAACTTCATTTATAGTGGAGCGGGGCACTGCCGGATTCAGCGCCGGGAAAAAAGAGAATAAACTGGGGATGAGGGCCAGTGAAACCGCAGAAATGATTTTTGATAATTGCCGGGTTCCGGATAGCAACAGGATGGGAGCCGTAGGAGCAGGTTTTAAGCAATCGATGAAAGTACTGGATGGTGGCAGAATTTCCATTGCAGCATTGAGTATTGGTATTGCAAGGGGTGCTTATGAGGCTTCAGTAAAATATGCGAAGGAACGCCACCAGTTTGATCAGCCCATTGCTAATTTTCAGGGTATAAGCTTTAAGCTGGCAGATATGGCTACAGATATAGCCGCAAGTGAGTTACTGATTAATCAGGCGTGCGATTTAAAAAATAAAGGATTACCCATGACGAAGGAAGCTGCAATGGCAAAATATTATGCCAGCGAAGTAGCCGTAAAAGTAAGTACAGATGCGGTGCAAATTTTTGGGGGCTACGGTTATACAAAAGATTTTCCGGTAGAGAAATTTTACAGGGATAGTAAATTATGTACCATTGGTGAGGGTACAAGCGAAATTCAAAAACTTGTTATAAGCCGGGAAGTATTAAGGTAGGTAGCCTCTTGAGCTGCAACTATGCGAATGAAATTTTCAAACAGCCTTCAATTGTTCCATCACGTCTTCTTTTCTCCTTCGTGATATTTCCACTTTTGAGGCATCTGCCATGGTTAACATTCCATCGTAGGTATAATTGATAACATGCGCTTTATTTACAAGGTGTGATTTATGCACCCTGATAAATCCGAAGTTCACCAGGATTTCTTCATAGGTTTTTATGGTATGCGTGGTGAGTAAAGATGTTTTATTACTAAAGAAAAATTTGGTGTAATTGCTCTCACCTTCTAAACGGATAATTTCTTCGGGCTTATAAAAAAATATTCCCTTAAGAGTAGGTAACGCTAATTTAAAATCCTTTTTGTCCTTCACATGTAAGTTGTACATAAAATTATTATACAAAGGTTGTATGCCTTGTGGCCTTTGCATAAACCTCCTGAAGGCATTTTGCAGTTCATCCGCATCGATGGGTTTTAATAAATAATCCAATGCACTAAAACGGATGGCATCTATTGCATATTCATCATGGGCGGTGGTAAAAATGATACTGAAATTTACCTGCGGTACCAGTTTCAATAATTCGAACCCACTCATAACCGGCATCTGGATATCTATAAATAATAACTTTGGTTGAAAGCTTTTTAGCAGGTGAAGGCCCTCATGTGCATCGGTAGTAGTTTGCACTTCAGCTATTTCAGGTATATAATGTTGTATCATCAGCGCAAGTGTTTTTACCGCCGTGGTTTCATCATCTATAATTAATGCCTTTAGTGTGGTCATGATTTTTTATCTCCTATGAATATTTTTAAGGTTACCTGTGTGCCTTGCACAAAACCATTTACATCCGTGATATCAGTAATGGTTGCATCAAAAGGTTTATCGTATTGCTGCTGCAACAATTGAAGCCGTTGCTGCACCATAGACATTCCTTTTGATTGATGCCCCGGTTTACGTTCGCCATTATTATATTTTAACAAGGCTGATGCAGCCCTGCCAATCCCATTATCCCGTATGGTCGCCAGCAAAATATCTTCGGTGTACAAATCAAAATAGATGGCCAGCGTACGATCTGTTTGCCTTGGCATTAAGCCATGCCAGATGGCATTTTCTACAAAAGGCTGCATCATCATCGGGGGTATTTTAATTTCTACCGGCTCAATTTCATTCGTCATATTTACCTGGTAAGTAAAACTTTCTCCAAAACGAAACTGCTCTAACTGCAGGTAAGCATTGAGGATTTCAATTTCTTTCTCTAATGTAATAAACTGCTGGTTGCTGCAATGCAATATCTCTCTTTGTAGTTTTGAAAACTTCGACAGGTATTTATTTGCCTCTACTACGTTGCCCTGTAAAATATAATGCTGCACACTATTGAGGGCATTAAAAATAAAATGTGGGTTCATCTGCATGCGTAGTGCAGTAAGTTGCGAAGTAGCAACATCTTTATTTAACCGGAGCACTTCCATTTCTTTTTCACGGGTTTGTTGTTCGGCCCGTATCATATCTATTTTGCCTGCACAAAGCGAGGCAATTGTATTGAGTATCTGCAAATGTCTTTCGGTATAAAAATTCTTTTGTGAATGTTCACTGTCTATTACACCCAACACTTTTCCTTTGTTTATGATGGGCACTGCAATTTCAGAGAGCCGGTTAATATCATCTACAATATATCTTTCATCGAGAGCAGTGTCTGCAATAATTTCTGCTATGCCTGTTAATGCCACATTGCCTGTAATGCCTTTGCCCACCGATATTTCAATGGGGTTGATGATTTTATTTTCTGCCGTGGTTTTAGGCCCCCACGCAGCTTTTTG
>JANMVB010000303.1:0-4975 GCA_031392305.1 Ferruginibacter sp. | reverse complement strand
ATAAAGAATTTGATATGTATATAAAAAGGAAGCCCGATGATGAACAATTAAAAACTGAGGAAGAGCTGCTAAAAGAAATGAAGGAACAAAGAAAAATTAGCAAAAAAAGCAAGACGTAAAATATGTTACCTGGAAATAGTAGGGAAATTTTTATTTGCATACCCAGGAATTTCATTCACGTATGGGCATAAAAAATGGCAAGTTACTTACATCGCACCGCTCAACCATCTACCCTTGCTACCTTCCGGTTCTGGGGGGGTTCAACAGGAGCTGGCCGTATAAGACTTGCCGGTGCAAATATATGGTAGCAATGCTAATTATAAAAAATAAATTGAATTGATTTGCATTTAAAAAAAATAGAGGCCCCTCATAAAAATGAGGGGCCTTAACGATTGCTTGCCATATTAAAAACTTAACTGTATATATTTAATACAGTTCCTAATTAAAATTTGTACACAGCAGCTAACAATGCAGTAGCTGTTGATTTAGATGAAGCACCATCATTTTTCACATAAATGGGACTATCTGAAGTCTCAATCCTTAATTCAGGAATTAATGTAAATGGACCAACTTTACAATTCAAAGACAACGTGTTGGCGAAAATATTTTTTGTAGGAAAGTAAATCGTTTTGCTATCGCTGATATATTCACTCCTCAAAGTCAGTCCTACTGCGTCTGAAGGATCTACATTAAGATACAAAGCAGCTCCTTTCCAACTTCCGCTGGCAACACCATTATCCCTTTGTTGAATAGTTCCGTTAAAGCCAATATTAAATTTACTGCTAACTACGCCTGTTACAACAAGGTCATACTGGCTCAGGCTTTCCAAACCACCCGGAATGAATTTAGCATCAGAACCAAAAGAACCAACATAATTAAAAAACGCTTTTACTTTTCCGTTAGATGATCCACCGCTAATTTGTCCAATAATACTTTTGGTGGGTATGGTGGATGTTGACTGATCTGTATAATTAGTAACTCCCAGCATAAATCCAACCGGGCCTGCAGTAACGTCCATTTTTAAACCTGTATGAAAGAATGGCCCGTTAGTAAACATATAAGACATACTGTAGTTTCTGTTTAGAGGGGCATCCAATAGTTCGTAACCAACGTGCGTACCAAATTTACCCATAGTAAATTTCACTTTACCTGAAGGTGCATAGGTTACATACATTTGTTTGATGTTTGAAAGAGAAACAAAACCATTTTTATTTTGGTCAGTTACTCCATCATTGTAAGAAAATTCTTCAGCCCTGCGGCCAAAACCCAAATCTATTGTACCGGTAACTTTACCCGACATAGCAGATGCATCAGCCCTGATAGATGCCATGCCCAACTCAAAGGAACTTTGAGAATTAGTAAAACTGGTAAAGTTATTATACGGTGCAGATTTCGGGCTATTAAAATTGTGCCTGAAATAGACATCTAAACTACCCGAAATAGTTAGTGATTTGGTAGAATCCTGGGCAAATGCGCCATTAAAAATCGTAATGATTATTACTGCTGTTGCTAAAATTTTTCTCTTCATTTTTAGTAAATTTAATTTTTGATTGGGTTTAATAAAACCGGTAAAAGAACCGTAATCATTCTTATAGCAACAACGTTAATTACTTGATATTTCTTCCTGAGTTATTTTTGACTTTATATGCTATTCAAAAAAATTAAGGAAGTAGCCAGCGGTTAACTTACCTTTTGGAATATCAATAAATCAGCAGGGCTTTGTTATTATAAACCATCACCCTGCTGTATATTCAAAATTTTTCTTTGTTCAATTATTATTAAAGAGCTGCATCTACATCTTTCTCTTCAAGGCGACCACCTGTTTTTACTAGCAAAGTACCCTGTAAATATTTTTCATCATGTTGAGAAGCATCCAGACCTTCTTCTTCATCTGCAGCACTAACGCGTATTGGCACTACAAGGTTGATGAATTTAAAAATCAGGAAAGAAACTGTAAAGCTATACACCACTACTATCAGCATGGCTTTTAACTGGGTAAAAAAGAAATCCATATTTCCGTAAGCCCAACCATTAGGACCATCTTTAATGCCATGTATTACCTGGCTGGCAAAAATACCGGTCATCAACATACCTACCATACCACCAACTCCATGGCAAGGAAATACGTCCAGTGTATCATCAAGCCTTGATTTTTGTTTAATGCTAACTGCAATATTTGATACCATTGCCCCTACCACACCAATGATTATACTTTGAGGTATCCCAACATAACCTGCGGCAGGAGTAATGGCAACCAATCCTACAACAGCCCCAATACAAAATCCAAGAACAGAAGGTTTTTTGCCTTTCAAAACATCAAAAAACATCCAGGCTAAACCAGCAGCAGCAGCAGCAGTGTTGGTAGTTCCAAATGCATTAACTGCTAATGGAGTTGCTCCTACAGCAGAACCTGCATTAAAACCAAACCAACCAAACCATAGTAAACCGGTACCAATTAATACATAAGGTACATTTGCAGGAGGAATTTCTGCACTTTCCTGGTGAGATTTACGACGTTTTAAAACCAATGCCCCTGCAAGTGCAGCACATCCTGCTGTTATATGTACAACTGTTCCACCAGCAAAATCCCAGGCACCCATTTTCGCAAGGAAACCTTCCGGATGCCAGCTCCAATGAGCCACGGGAGCATATACCAATAAACTAAATAATACAATAAAGAGTACATACGAAGTAAAACGAATACGTTCTGCTACCGCACCAACCACCAGGCCCGGAGTAATGATAGCGAACATCAGTTGAAATAAAGAAAATAGGGTAAGGGGCATTGTGTTAGCCAAAGGCCAGGCTGCATGAGATTTTACACCTTTAAAGAATAAAAATGTAGTTGGGTCACCAATGAAACCACCGATGGAATCCCCAAAACTTAAACTAAAGCCAACTACAATCCACAAAACGCCTACTACCCCTGCCGCAACAACACTCTTAATCATTGTTGAAATTACATTCTTACGATTTACCATTCCACCATAAAAAAACGCAAGTCCGGGAGTCATCAAAAACACCAGTGCTGTTGAAATTAAAACCCAGGCCATGTCTGAAGTGTTGTACTGAGGATCATTAGGGCCGGGTACATAATCTGCTTCCGGGGCAATAAAAGCTGCCGCTAAAGCAAGAACAACTAATACCGCAAAAGGCATTATTGATTTCATTGTTAATTTACTCATTGCTTGTTTGTTTTTAGATTTAAGAAAATAAACATTTTAAAATAATATAATACTATGATAAAAAGTAAAAATAGTTGTTTTACTGGATCAATCAGTAATTTTTTAAATATATTTATAACTTACATGTGTATAACTTTATTCAACATTTTCTAGATAACCTTTAAAAATAAATAGAAATATCATCAATAATTGAATGAATTAACTGCTAAATACTGAAATGTAAAGAAAAATCAAAAGCTATCAAACTGTTGACTTTTTAATCAAAATTTAATTTTTTAAAAAATTTCTGGATATTATCTAATATTTTATTTTCCATAAAAATTCTTGCAAAGTATAATTGAAGTATTATTACGCTTAAATAAATGATTTATTCAGAAACTAAATGACCTAATTTTACTTAAAATTTTAATTGTATAAAATTTTCAAACATCACTTATAATTATATATTAAAAATGGCTACAAAAATTACTGTAAACAATAATGGTTCTTTGAAAATAGAGGGAGAAATTCAAGTTGTAGATAGAAATGGGCAGGAATATAATTTAGGCGGAAGGACAGTTGTTAGTTTTTGCCGGTGTGGCTTATCTAAAAACAAACCTTTTTGTGATGGAGCACATAATGGCCATTTTGCGCATGAAGCAGTTGCCTTTGATTTGCCGCCCAAAAAGCAGCTTTAACTAATTTGTTGACGCATTTTTAGTCAATTAAAATTTCTTTTATAAAATTTATAGTATGAAATTCTAACTATATTAATAAAAAAATGAATCGAATTGACAGGTTGTTTGGCATATTAACCCAACTACAATCTAAAAAATTTATACCTGCTGATAAAATTGCTGAAAGGTTTAAAATCAGCACGAGAACTGTTTACAGAGATATTAAAGCATTAAACGAGCAAGGTGTCCCCATTAGTTTTGAACCATCAAAAGGTTACTTTATTGTAAATGGTTTTTTCATTCCTCCTGTTGCCTTTAGTTCTGAAGAGGCTAATGCGCTGCTTTTGATGGAATCAGTTGTACATGCTTTTACTGATAAATCCATTCAGAAACATTACAGCGGTGCAATGGAAAAAATAAAAGCAGTATTGCGCTATTCCCAAAAAGAAAAACTGGAAAAGCTAAATAATAACATTCAGCTACAGTTGCCCTCCTGCTTTAAAAATGATTATGAATATCTCTCCTTATTACAGAATACTATTTCCGCTGAAACCATCATACAATTCGATTATACAAATAATAAAAATGAAGTGAGCCAACGCATGGCAGAACCTATTGGCCTTATTTTTTATGCAATGAACTGGCACATTATTGCATGGTGTCATATAAGAAATGATTATCGTGACTTTAAAGTTTCAAGAATTTTAAAAGTATATGATACCGGGATACCATTTACAAAAAATGATCATATTGCAGTGAGCGAATACATGAAATTATTACCGGTGAATTATTGAAATTATTTTAGAATTAAAAAACACACTGCCATAGGGTTGTCAGTGAGTATAGTTTTCTTTGTAAACAAACTAAAAATTTAATTTATGACAATGATTGAAACTTTCTTAAAAGAAATGTTAGCCGAAAGTAAAACCACCCGTAAAATGTTATCAATAATACCCGATGACAAATACCTTTGGCAACCCCATGAAAAAAGCATGACCATTCAGCAACTGGCAACCCATATCGCAGAATTGCCTAGTTGGGTGCCTATGGTTCTAACTAGTAGTGAACTTGATTTTGCGACAATGGATTATACTCCTAAAAATATTACAGTTACCAGCGATTTAATGGAATTAT
>JANMVB010000277.1:0-16349 GCA_031392305.1 Ferruginibacter sp. | reverse complement strand
TCTTGCTGGACGGTTTCCTACAATTTCGAGGCAGTGATGGTGTGACCATTTTTTAAGAATCCTCCCTCAACATCATAATAAATCATTTACTATTTACGAACGTGCTGACTGGGAACAAAATTTAAAAAAGAATGAAAGTCTGCATTGTATTTTTTTGTATCCAGTTTGTAATAAAAAGCCCCCTTTTTTGAATTGAGTTTATCCTTTTCTTTCAACTTCATCAGTAAATTGGTTGATAATAATTTGCGGGTAAAATTACCCTTATCAAAATCAACATTATAAATGCAGGTATATAGGTTTTGCAATTGAGGCAGCGTAAATTTTGCCGGCAGCAATTCAAATAATAAAGGATGCAATGCAGCTTTATAACGTAGCTTTTCTTTTGCCAGTTCTACCATCCGGTTGTGATCAAATATAAGATTGGGCAATTGATTGATTGAAAGCCAGGCGGGGTGATAATCGTCGTTCATCTGCATTTTATATTTCTGAATATCAATCAGGGCGAAGTAGGCGATTGAAACCGTTCGTTCAACAGTATCACGGTCTGTTTCTGAAAAAGCATGCAGTTGTTCCATATAAATTCCGTCAAGGCCTGTAAGGCTTTTCAGCACCCTTGCTGCTGCATCTTCGGCACTTTCGTTGTCTGCAACAAAGCCACCCATAAGGCTCCACATACCTTTGTAAGGCGCAAAGCTTCTTTGTATCACCAGCAGTTTTAATTCCACGCCATCGTATCCAAAAATGATACAATCAACTGCAAATAAAAACCGCTTTTGCTGAGAATAGCGTTTCATAACACTTTTGAATTTACGGGGAACCTATTTCAAGATTTTCCTAATGAATAAGTGCATCCTAAATTGTCACCAAGTTTTTGGCCGGTGGAGACACCGGCCAAAAACTGTTTAGAATGCATCTATTTTATTACACTTAAAAACTTACCAGAATTTTACATACAATGCAAAAATGATCAGCAGTGTAATTACAATCAATACAGTAGTTGAAGGTTTTAATTTAAACATCTCTTTATCCAGTTCGAATGCCTTTGGATTTATTTTAGGGCCAGCCATACTAACGCCAATCATCAGGGCCATGGTAAAGAAAAACGCTAAGCCCATACATATATGGAATGGTATTTCGAAGCCGCCTTTACCGTTCGGGTAAGCCGTGTAAAGCAATGTATCATTCCCAAACAGTTGCGGAGCAAATTCATTGAATAAAATAGATAAAAGAAAACCTGCAATTACACCCACTATAGCAGCAGTACCGGTGGTTCTTTTCCAAAACATACCCAGGATAAACATGGCAAATACACCCGGGCTGATAAAACCGGTATATTTTTGAATAAAGGTAAATCCACCTTCACCACCAATACCCAATACATCCGTCCAGGTAAACATTACTGCAAGTATCATCGCCGCAAACACTGCCCCTCTTCCTATGCGTACCTGCTTTCTTTCATCAGCATCTTTTTGAAAATATTTTTTATGTATATCCAGTGTATAAATAGTAGAGATACTGTTTACTTTACCTGCAAGAGAAGCAACAATTGCTGCTGTTAAAGCCGCAACCGACAAGCCTTTTAAACCTGTGGGTAAAAAAGTAAGCATGGCTGAATATGCCCCGTCTTTACCACCTACCAACTGGGGCAACTGACCGTTTTTATACAATACAAAAGCGGCAATTCCGGGCAACATCACGATCACCGGCATTAATAATTTTAGAAAGCCTGCGAATAAAATTCCGGTACGTGCAGTTTGCAAATCGGCACCTAATGCACGCTGGGTAATGTACTGGTTGCAACCCCAGTAATTAAGATTGATGATCCAGATACCGGCCATATAAGAAAGCAAACCCGGGAAGGTGAGGTATTTATTTATATCGTTTTGAGTAGCGCCTTCACCAGGCTTGGGTATGATCATTTTAAAATGCTCAGGTGCATCTTTCAGCAAGGCTTTAAAACCTGCAATGGCATCTGAGCCAAAGCCAAAATATTCACTTACAGTTATAAGCGCAATGTAAGTGGTAACCAGGCCACCAATAATTAATACCGCCACTTGTATCACATCTGTATAAGCTACTACTTTCATACCTCCCAAAGAAATCAGCAATGCAAAAACAGCAAGCCCTACCATTATTACATGCAGGTACTGCCCACCGGCAAGCCCGTTGATAGCAACTGCACCCAAATAAAGTATGGAAGTAAGATTTACGAACACATATAAAAACAACCAAAACACCGCCATGATCAACGCCACCGATTCATTATACCTTGTTTTTAAAAACTGCGGCATGGTATAAATGTGGTTCTTAAGATAAACAGGTATAAACCATACTGCTACAATAATTAAGGCAATGGCGGCAATCCACTCATAGGCTGCAACAGCAATTCCTAAAAAGAACCCTTCGCCGCTCATGCCAATAAATTGCTCGGCAGATATATTTGATGCAATCAAGGAAGCTCCAATGGCCCACCAGGTAAGGGTACCCTCCGCCAAAAAATAAGCCTTGGCATCATGCTCATTCTTTTTACGTTTACGATAAATACTGTAACCATACCCGGCCACAATAATAAAATATACAATGAATACAATGTAATCGGCCAGCGCAAGGTTTTTGTTCATAAGCAAGGTGGTTGGGAAAAATTGATGTAAAAATTATTGTGCGATATAAATTAATTAGATAAAGATTATTGTAAAATTTTGCATTGAAATTTTAAGCACTTAGAAAAGTTATTGTGTGGGAAAAGCTCCACATAGGTATACGGTACAAGTGAGTGACACAACGATGTACCACATTGCGCCTCTGCCCGGACAATAATTTATCAACCAAATTCATAGTGCTGAAATTTGAATTGCAATGATATAATTATTTATTGATTTGATAATAAACTTCGTTCCACCGCAATTCATTTTTTAGCTGATACAAAGTAGTGTCTTTACCAATCAGCACATATTCAATACCGGCAAATGCTGCAAAATCTTCCATGTGTTCTGATCTTAAATTTTGACTGTAACCTGTATGATGGGCACCACCTGCGTGTATCCATGCGGCGCATCCCGTCTTCATATCGGGGAGCGGTTTCCATAGTACACGGGCCACCGGTAGTTTAGGCAAATCATGCAACGGGGCCACTGCTTCTACCTCATTTACGATGAGGCGAAAACGGTTGCCCATATCCACGATGGATGCGTTTAAAGCCGGGCCTGCAGCGGAATTAAACACCAGCCTTACCGGATCTGCTTTGCCGCCAATGCCCAACGGATGTATCTGGCAATGGGGTTTAGCATCTGCAATTGACGGACAAATTTCTAACATGTGTGAGCCCAGCACCATCGGGTTTGCAGGATCAAAATGATAGGTATAATCTTCCATAAAAGAATTGCCGCCGGGCAAACCGGTACCCATTACTTTCATCGCCCTCACCAGCGCCGCAGTCTTCCAGTCGCCTTCACCGGCAAAGCCATAACCTGCTGCCATCAGCCGCTGTGCTGCAATGCCCGGCAACTGCGCCATGCCATGCAGGTCTTCAAAAGTATCTGTAAAACCTTTAAAATTCCCCTGCTCTAAAAATGTACGCAGGCCAATTTCAATCTTTGCTGCTTCACGCAATGAAACAAACTGATCGCCCCCTTTTTTTAAAGATGGTGCCAATAAATATTGATCATTGTATTCACTGATAAGCGTATCAATATCCGCATCGCTTGTTTCATTTATAACTTTTACAAGGTCACCAATGCCATGCGTATTTACTGAATATCCAAACTTACATTCTGCCTCTACTTTATCGCCATCAGTAACTGCTACGTACCGCATATTATCGCCAAACCGCACAAACTTTGCGCCCTGCCAATCGTGCCAGCCCGCCGCTGCCCTCGTCCAGGCGTTCACCTGTTCAATCACTTCGGCATCCTGCCAATGGCCTACAATTACTTTGCGGTTCATGCGCAGGCGGCTTACCATAAAACCAAATTCACGGTCACCATGTGCACTTTGATTGAGGTTCATAAAATCCATGTCAATATCATTCCAGGGAATATCACGGTTGAATTGTGTATGCAGATGGCACAGCGGTTTTTGTAAAATTTTCAATCCGCCGATCCACATTTTTGAAGGCGAAAAAGTATGCATCCACGCAATGATGCCAATGCAATTCTTTGCAGTGTTGGCCTGCAGGCAAATGCTATAAATTTCTTCTGTAGTTTTTACGGTTGGTTTAAAAACAATTTTAACCGGAATTGCTTTTTCATTATTTAAAGAAGCGGCAATCGTTTCCGAATGAGCAGCCACCTGCTTTAGTGTTTCTTCGCCATACAAATGCTGACTGCCGGTTACAAACCATACTTCTAATTCTTTTAAATTTATCATTGTAATAGTAATTTTTATTTTTGTTTATCAGCAAAGTGCAAATAAATTTATTGTTGCTCCAGCAATAGAATCCATGGTCAACATCGTTGTGTCACTCCCGTGTACCGCATACCAATGTGGAACTTTAATTACGTTTTTAATTATTTGATAATCGTGTAATCAATTCGTGTAATTCGTGTAATTATTAATTCGTGTAATTCGTGTAATTAATTAATTCGTGTAATCAATTCGTGCATTCAATTCCTGTAATTCGTGCAATAAATCCTTGCATATTATTTTGCCAGCAACTCAACCCCCTTTATCTCCACCGGAAACCAAAGCATCATTTCACCTTTACCCCTGTTGGCCCAACTGTAATAAGGTATGGCCGTAAATGATTGTGATACGGTAGAAATATTTTTATTGTTATTTATTACAACAGCAGGTACCTGTGTTTTTAAAACGGTAACACCATTTAGCAGTGCCGGCATAAATTCATGGGTAAATGTTGCATCAGCCGGTATGATGATATTGCTTGCCTTACCATTATTATCAGCCCACTCAGCACAATACATTAACGGGCCACGTTGCAAAGCAATTTTTCCAATATCATCCTTTAGGTTTTCATTGGCAACTACCCTTCTTACTTCCATTGGTAGTAGCACTTCGACCTTATCATTTTTTTTCCAGGTTCTTTTTATAACAGCATAACCATCCTGTAAAATATATTCAACTGGCTGACCATTTACTTTAATAGCAGGCTTTGCATCTGAACTATTTTTAAAATTATACAGAGAAGAAGGAATAGCCTGGTTCTGGGCCCAGCCCGGGATACGCACCATCAAATTAAATGCAGCAGCTTTCTTCGGATTAATAACAAACTGTAGTGCCCCATCCCAGGGATAATTGTTTTGCTGAATAATTTCTACCGGTTTATTGGCAATCAATATATCTGCCTTACTGTTTATAAAAAGATTGATGTATAAATTATCATCCTTTTGTGCATACATATACCCGGGAACAGAAGGAATGAGGCGTGCAAGATTCGTTGGACAACAGGAACATTCAAACCAGCCGGATCTTGCGCCTTCCATATCTTTATGAAGAAAGCTGTTTTTAATTTCCATGGCATTGGTATAAAAAAAAGATTTGCCATCCAGCCCAATGCCCGATATCAATCCATTGTATAAAATCTTTTCAAGCAGGTCAATATATTTTGCATGGCCGTGCAACAAAAACATTCGCTGGTTCCAGTACACATTTGATATAGCCGCACAGGTTTCATTATACGCCGTAGCGTTGGGTAATTCATAGTTGTTACCATATCGTTCGCCATCACCCATGGCACCTGCCCCACCCTGCACATACATTTTTTTCTCTACTACATTTGTCCATATTTTATCAATAGCAGTAAGCAGGGAATCATCGCCTGTTAATGCAGCCACATCAGCAACCGCTGAATACAGATAACCTGCTCTTACTGCATGGCCTACTGCTTCATCCTGCAACACCACTGGTTTGTTATCCTGCCAGTATGCACCGCTTTTCCAGGAGTCTTTACTGGTACTGTCATACCCTTTATATCTGCCCCGTTCATCAATAAAAAATTTTGCTGTTTGTAAATATTCTTTCTTCCCTGTAATGCGGTATAACTTTACCAATCCCATTTCAACAATCTCATGGCCGGGGGCCACATGCTTTTTGCCGGGCCCAAATACAGCACAAACAAGGTCTGCATTTTTAAGGGCTATGTTTAACAGGTTTCTTTTTTTGGTAGCTAAATAATGTGCCGCAGCGGCTTCGTATAAATGGCCTGCATTGTATAACTCATGGCTAAGCTCTCTTTCCTTTTCCCATCTTTCTTTACCAGCCCATACATGTGGCGCAGCTGGATTAATGGTTCGTGCTGTATATAAATAACCGTCCTGTTCCTGTGCTTTGCCGATGATGACGATTAATGAATCGAGATAAGCATCTAATGTTGGATCCGGATGAACAGCCAGTGAAAAGGAAGCACCTTCCAGCGTTTTGTAAATATCTGTATCATCAAAGGGAAAAGTTGTACAGAATTTTCCGGTCTTCTCAGCAGCCATTGTAAAATTCTTTATTCGTCCGGTACTTTGGCAGCGTTCAAAAGAAGCTGGAATGGTTACAGTTCTGTTAATCTCAATTCGTGGCAACCAAAAATTATCCGAAAGCTTCACTTCTGTAAAATTCACAGCCTGGATGGGGTAATCTTTTTGCTGTCCGTACAAAAAAGAACAGCAGAAAATTGCTACAGATAAAATAAATTTTTTCATACATCTCTTCGTTAAAAGTAAAAGGCAACATTAATTCTAATGCTGTGGTCGGTGAGGACACCGTCAACAGCTGGGGCTGACCTGGCTTGTGTTCCACCAGCCAATAACAATTTGAAATGCACCAAAAAAATCAATGGCCAATCAATCGTAAAGTACACTATTGCCCATAATAACTATCCGGCCCATGTTTGCGCTCAAAATGTTTTTTAATTAGTGAGTCCTGCAGCCTTGGTGCCTGGGGATTTATCTGTTCTGTTAGCAATGCCATTTGTGCAATGCATTCTAATACTGCACTATTATACACGGCTTTCTCCGGCGTTTTGCCCCAGGTAAACGGAGCATGATTGCCTACCAATATCATTTCTATTTCTTCGTAACTAAGATTCTTTTCTTTTAAGGCATTCATTATTTGAAAGCCCGTTTGGTATTCATAATTCCCCCTGATCATTTCATCATTCATTGGCGGTGCACAGGGAATATCTGTGGTATTGTGGTCGGCATGGGTAGTACCGAAAATTGGAATGTCACGTTGGCTTTGCGCCCATGCGGTAGCGTAAGTAGAGTGGGTATGCACAATACCGCCAATTTTTTCCCAGTGCTTATACAACACAGCATGGGTAAGCGTATCAGAAGATGGCCTGAGAGCACCTTCAACCGTTTTTCCTTCAAAATCAACGATTACCATTTTGTCTGGTGATAAATTTTCGTAAGGTACTCCGCTTGGTTTAATGGCAAAAACTCCCGCTTGTCTGTCAGCAGCACTTACATTACCGAAAGTAAATAATACCAACCCCAATTTTGGCAATTGCATATTGGCATCATAAGCCGCCTGCTTTATTTCTTCATATTTATTCATCTGCTGAAACAGTTTCAAAGTGATTAATAGCCACACCGTTTTGCTCAATGAATGTTCCAAAAAGCTGGTAACGTGTGTATCGCTTTTTATAAATGGCTACCCTATCCTTATCTGGAAAATATTCGGCATCAAAACCCTGGCCCATCGCCTGCATTGCATCTTCCACTTTACTGTAAATACCGGCAGCCGTGGCGGCAAACATGGCAGCACCCAATGCACAGGTTTGTTCAGATCGATGTATCCTGATGGGCATGTCCATTACATCTGCCATCATCTGCATAATAAAAGGAGATTTTTTTGCAACACCCCCAATTCCTATCAACCCTTTTACCGGCACCCCCTGCTCATTAAAGCGATCTACAATTGCTTTTGCACCAAAGCAGGTAGCCTCAGCAATGGCCCTAAAAATCCGTGGTGCATCCGTACCAAGGTTTAAGCCCGAAATAGCCCCTTTTAATAATTGATTGGCATCCGGCGTACGGCGGCCATTGAGCCAATCCAGCGACAGTTCACTATTCTCTTCTGGTTGTAGTTTTTCTGCCTGCTTACTTAATTCCGCTATAATATTGTTCGTTGCTTCTTCGATCAGTTTTGCAGCAGTATCGGCATCAATAATGGAAGATTTGGGTAACAGCTTTTGCAGCGGCCAGGCAAGTACATTCTTAAACCAGGCATACGCATCACCAAATGCAGATTGCCCCGCCTCCATGCCCATCATACCAGGTATTACAGAACCGGGTACCTGCCCGCAAATCCCTTTTACTAATTTATCCTTCACTTCCTTCAAGGGTGCTACCAGCATATCGCAGGTAGAAGTGCCCATTACTTTACTTAAATAATAAGGTTCTATTTGTCCGCCAACGGCGCCCATATGTGCATCAAAAGCGCCTACACCAATTACTACATTTGTATCAAGACCCAGTTTTTCTGCCCAGGCTTTACAAAGGTTACCAACTGACTGGTCAGCGGTATAAGTTTCTGTAAATAATTTATCGGTGAACCCATTCAACAATGGGTCAAGCGTTGCAAAAAAATCATTTGGTGGAAGCCCGTTGTATTCTGC
This sequence comes from Ferruginibacter sp., assembly GCA_031392305.1. Classification (GTDB taxonomy): domain Bacteria; phylum Bacteroidota; class Bacteroidia; order Chitinophagales; family Chitinophagaceae; genus Ferruginibacter. The sequence continues at coordinate 7,786 of JANMVB010000277.1, read as the reverse complement.
ACTCCACAAGGCTTTGTGGCCTGCACTGCATACGCCCCTTTTTATGGCGGCGGCATCATTGCCGCCGGATAATAAAAAAGGTATCCAGTCACAATGCTCTACCCAGGAATGGGTGGCATCCTTTACTTTTGCATCGCCCCTGAAAATACGCAACAGCTTTGCCCAGAACCATTCTGAAGAATATATCCCTCCCACAAATTGCAGGTAGTTCGTTGCATACTTTTCAGCATGTTGATTTATTTCTTCAGCTTCACGGGTGGCGGTATGATCTTTCCACAATACAAACATTGCATTTGGGTTATGCTCAAACTCAGGCAATAATGCTAAAGGTGTTCCGGTTTTATCTACGGCTACCGGCGTGGAGCCGGTTGTATCTATTGAAATGGCTTTAATATTTGCTGCAACTGCATTACCCACTTGTTGTAGACAATTTTTTATGGTGTATTCGAGCCCTTCAATATAGTCGAGCGGATGTTGGCGAAACTGGTTGATTGAGGGATCGCAGTATTGTGCTTGTTTCCAGCGGGGATAATAAAAAACGGAAGAAGCAATTTCATTTCCGTTAACCACATTTACGATGATAGATCGAACGGAATCTGTTCCGTAATCTACTCCTATTACATATTGATCATTCATTTTTGCAGGCAATTGTATTCCAAATATAGGATTATTTGTATAATTGACAATTATAAATCAAAATATTTTATTTTATTTTTTGGAGAAGATAAAGTGTACTTACGGGCAGGTATACGCCATTGGCTGAAAACCAAACAGCATCCATACTGCTGGTGGCATTAGCAGGTTTCTCCCTGTAGCAGCAGGAAGAAAATAATAATATCAATCCTTTATGCAACGAACATAATAACCATAAGTTTTTTCGGTTAAGCCTCTACCCAAAACTACGTCGGTGTGAAAGATAAACCTGCCCAATATCATATTATTGTTGTCCGGCGTAGAACTCCACCAGGAGCCCCATAAACCCAGGAGGCCAAATGGGGCATTTTGTCGAAAACCGCCAGGCATGGCTGTAAAGCCGCTGTTATTATTTCCGCCTGTATTGGGGCTTGTCCAATTAAGCGTTCCGGCCTCCTTCATTTTTCCACCGGCTACAGATTCTCCTCCTAAAGCTGTCGCTAATGTAGTCCACTCTGCATCGCTGGGGATATGCCAGCCCTGTGGAGCTAAACCCCTTGCATCGTTTACCGCATACCAATTGTATAATTTACCATAGGTGTTACCGAGCGTTGAATCGTTATTATAATAGCACCAGGCGCCTGTTGTTAAAGCTGCCCATGTGGCGCCATCAGAAACCTGGGGTATGGGGTCGCCATTTTTGTAGAAAGCCAGATCCAGGTTCTTATTCATCCATTGCTGGGTGCCGATAACTATAGTTGGCAAAGAAACGGCTGCAGTTGCAGGGGTTGTTAGGGAAACCCATCCAGAACTAATTTTAAGTTGAATGCTATTGGTAGTGATATTAAATATAACTAAGCCGTCAGCCGGTGTTACCATGGCATCTCGTTGTACTGTTGTCATCCGTGGAGGTAAAAACCCTTTGGTCGTGCTGCTTACTTCCAACTGGGCTGAGGCAGCAGGTGAGTTGGTACCAATACCAACATTCTGGGCTATGCAACTTACAATTAGAAATAAAAACAAAAAAAATAGTATTCCTTTTTTCATAGTTAAATTTTTTAATGACTGTATAAATATAATAAAATAATTTAAAGTTACTTGCTAATTGAAAACCTCAATTTCTAACGGCGATAACCAGCAGGGCTTTGTGCAGGTTTAGAATTAATTCCGTCAATAAAACTCGCAAATATATTTTCAGAAATTTCTTTGTATTGGTTGTCGCATAAGTTGTCTGATATTTTTATTACTGATGTCGGTTTCATAATATGTCCTTTATTGTAATGCTGTCATAGCCTGACGGCTAACAAAGAAATAATATGCACGAATTACACGAATGATTGCACGAATTAATTAATTACACGAATTACACGAATTGAATACATGAATTAGTTGATTACACGGATTAAGCAAATAATTATAAACGCAATTAAAGATCCACATTGGTATTCGGTACAAGTGAGTGACACAACGATGTTGACCATTGCTTCTCAGTTTGTACAATAAAAAAAGTGGAGAATATTAATTCCCCACTATGAATTTTGATATAAGATTAATACGATTAAAGACAAATATTACCCAAGGTTATCGCCGGTGATAAATTTATCAACCTCAGCCTCATCTTGTTTTTCCTGTTGCAAACGTTTCATTTTTTTACCGTAAGACAATTTGGTGATGAGCACAAAAAGAACAGGCACTACAAATATGGCCAGTGTGGTGGCAGCAATCATTCCGCCAAACACCGTCCAGCCAATTGTTTTTCGGGATTCAGCCGCAGCGCCACTTGCAAATACCAATGGCAATACACCTAAAATAAATGCCAGCGACGTCATAATAATTGGGCGCAGGCGCAACTGAACTGCCTGTAAAGTTGCTGCTACAATATCTACTCCACGGTCAACCCTTTCTTTGGCAAACTCCACAATTAAGATGGCGTTTTTTGCGGCTAAACCAATCAATGTGATCAGGCCAATTTGTGCATACACATTGTTGGTGATATCGGGTAAAAAAGTAAGTGTAAGAATAGAACCAAAGGCCCCGATGGGTACTGCAAATAAAACCGAAAAAGGTACCGACCAACTCTCGTACAACGCAGCCAGGAATAGAAATACGAACAAGATAGAAATTGCAAAAATGGTAAAGGTGCTGTCGCCTGCTTTTATTTCCTCCCGGCTCAGGCCCGAAAACTCGTAGCCGTAGCCTGCAGGCAATGTTTGTTCAGCTACTTCCTTTAAAGCCTCTATTGCCTGGCCGCTGCTAAAGCCTGGTTTGGGTACTCCGTTTACTTCAATAGCCCGGTAAATATTGTAATGCGTTATCAGTGCCGGGCTTTCAACTACGGTGCTGGTTACCAGGGAGCCGAGTGGTATCATATTTCCCTGGCTATTGCGTACATAGTACTTTGCCAATTCGCTGATGGAAGAGCGATAGGTGCTATCTGCCTGTACGATTACCCTAAAATTTCTGCCATATAAATTAAAATCATTGACATAATTACTGCCTAGAAAAGTTGACATGGTGCTATATAATTCAGCCACCGAAACCCCAAGTTTTTTTGCCTTTTCTTTATCTACCTCTACCATATAACTGGGAGTATGACTGGTAAAAAATGTATAGGCACCACCTATTTCCGGCCGCTTGTTTACTTCTCCTAAAAACTTACGGGCCACCGTTTCAAACTGTTGTATGTCATCCGTACTGGTGGTTTGTTGCAGTACAAAAGTAAAGCCTGCAGTTGATCCAAGACCCGGTATTGCAGGTGGAGCAATGGCCCTGATGGTTGCTTCTTTAATATCACCGGTACGTTTTTGTATTTCTGCAATAATGCTATTTAATTGTGTTTCAGTAGTGGTTCTTTTCTCCCAGGGGTGAAGGTTTACAAACATAGTACCTACGTTAGATTTGCTGGAAAAAGTAACAATGTTTAAACCGGCCAGTCCCCCCACCGTTCTTACACCCGGAATTGCCTGTACCCTTTTCATAATATCCAGCAGCATTTCTTTACTGCGTGTGGTGGATGCTGCTTCCTGCATTTCGTAAGTTACAAACAACCTGCCCTCATCTTCGGATGGGATAAAACCAGCAGGTTTATTTTTGAAAAGAAAGAAAAGGCCTACAAATAAACATACCAGCATAATAAGTACCATCGGTGTGGCCTTTATCCATTTGCCTACTCCTCTTGTATAGGATGCATTTATTTTGCCAAATCCTTTATTGAACCAGGCAAAGAATTTTTCGAGCCAGTTCTTTTTTGCATCCGGCTCTTTGGAAGGTTTTAACATCAGCGAGCACAAAGCCGGTGTAAGGGTAAGTGCTACAAAAGCCGAAATAATAACAGACACTGCAATGGTAATAGCAAATTGCTGGTAAAGCCGGCCAACAATTCCGGGAATAAAACCAACAGGAATAAATACTGCAGCAAGTATCAGCGCTATAGCTATTACCGGTCCAGAAATATCCTTCATCGCTTTTTTGGTAGCTTCCTTTGCTGAAATTCTTTCATGATCCATATAATGCTGCACCGCTTCTACCACTACAATGGCATCATCCACCACTATACCAATGGCCAGTACAAAAGCAAAAAGTGTAAGCGTATTAATGGTAAAACCAAAGGGGATAAAAAATATGAACGTACCAATCAGCGATACAGGTATAGCCAGCACCGGTATTAATGTTGCCCGCCAGTTTTGCAGAAAAAGAAATACCACCAGTATCACCAGCAGCAGTGCTTCCAATAATGTATGTATCACTTCATTGATAGAAACTTTTACAACCGTTACCGTTTCAAGCGGTACCGAAATATCAATATCTTTCGGAAATGTTTTCTTTAATTCAGCCAGGGCTTTGTTGATGCCGTCATAGGTTTCAAGTGCATTGGCACCGGGGGCCTGGTAAATCAATAAAAAGGCAGCAGGCTTGCCATCTACAAAAGCATTCCTGCTATAATCAAACTTACCCAGCTCAACCCTTGCCACATCTTTCAGATATACAATGGTACCTGTGGAGGGAACAGTGCGAACGATGATATTTTCAAATTGCTCTTTTGTATTGATGCGGCTGTTGGTAAGTACACTGTACTCAAAAGTTTGTACGGTGGGTTGTGGATTACCACCCACCGTACCCGCTGCTACCTGCAGGTTTTGCTCCGTTAAGGCAGCAGTAATATCGGCTGAGGTCATTTCAAGACTGGCTAATTTCTCCGGGTTTAGCCACACCCGCATACTAAATTCATCAGAGGGTGAATTGATATCACCCACGCCCTTTACCCGCTGCAGGGCATCTTTCAAATAAATATTTGTGTAGTTGCCCAGGAAATTTGCATCATGTGTACCGTTGGGTGAGTACAGCGCCAGCGCCATCATAATACTCGGGTTACGCTTACGAACGGTAAGGCCAAAACGCCGCACGGCATCTGGCAGAGAAGGCAGTGCTACGCTTAACCGGTTTTGTACATCCAGTGCCGCAATATTTATATCCGTACCAATTTCAAAATTTACGTTGATGGAACTTTGCCCGCTTGCAGAACTGCTGCTTGAAATATACGTCATACCCGGTGTACCATTCACCTGTGTTTCAATAGGGGTGGTGGTGGTTTGCTCCACTGTCTGTGCATCAGCTCCAATAAAAATACCACTGGCAACCACGGTAGGTGGCGAAATATTAGGGTATTGGGCAATGGGCAAACTGATCATTGCAATAATCCCTACCAACACAATCACTATAGATATCACGATGGCCGTTACCGGCCTTTTAATAAAAGTATCTGCTATCATATTATATCTTTAATAACCACTTCTTTTAAGTACGGGGCTTGTTTACAATCTAAATATATTGCCTTGCAACGTAGTAAATTTATTGCTCCGGCTGTGAAGCATTGATCAGCATCGTTGTGTCACTCACTTGTACCACATACCTATGTGGATCTTTACCCACGTGCTATGTAGCAGTACATAGATTCTTTGCTTAATTCTAATGACTTGCCGGTTATGCTGCATTGTATTTTTTGTTCCACATTGCTGAAACTGTACAAGGGAGTGACACAACGATGCCCATTTGGAAACCAATGTTTGTCAAACAATATTTACTTAGCTAAACAGCATTGATTACTCATCACTCATTCCTCATCACTCATCACTATTTCTTAACCGCAGGCCCGGCCGGCGGCTTTGTACTAATGCTCACACCTTCCCGTAAATTTTGCACTCCCTGCACCACTACTTTTTCTCCCTGCGCTAACCCATCTTTAATAATGATATCCATACCTATTTGCTTACCCAGCACTACTTTTCTTTGGGATACTTTGTTACTGTCATTAGGCACATACACAAAATATTCACCCAATTGCTCTGTAACAGCTTTATAAGGAATAACCACCGATTGAGTAGAAGCACTGTTCTTTATGCGAACCGTTCCGTTCATTCCGGATATCAATAAATTTTTTGTGTTAGGGAAAATAAGCCTTGCTTTGATAGTACCCGTTTGAGGGTCAACAGCCCTGTCAAGCAGGTAAATCCTTCCGGGATAAGGATACGGTTCTGTACCAAAAGCAAGCGTAAAAGTTGAATCACTAAAATTTTGTTTTTCGCTCATTAGTTTTGTAAAACGAAAAATATCTTTCTGGTCCACATTAAAATCCACTGCAAGTTCACGGTCAGATGAAACAGTATTCAAACTGGTTTGCCCCGCTGTTACTGCTGCTCCTGTCTTTACTGCAGATATACCAATCACACCATCAAAAGGTGCATACACTTTAGTATATCGAACGCTTGTTTGCACACCACGGATATTTGCCCTTGATGCTTCCACCTGTCTTTTAGCTACTTCCAGTGCGGCATCTGCATTGTCAACCAATTGCTTTGCCACCGCATCATTTTTATCCAGCTCGTGATAACGGTTGGCATCTTTTTGCACTTTATTTAAATTGGCTTCCTGTATATTTAAATTGGCCACTGCCTGCTGGTAATTGGCGGCATATAACTGGGCATCTATAGAATAAAGTAATTGCCCTTTCCGTACCCTGTCGCCATCTTTAAAATGTACGCCTGTTACAAAGCCACTTACCTGTGGCCTTAATTCTACCTGGTTCAATGCAGTAACTGTACCAGGGTATTCATCATAGTACACAGCATCCGACAAACCCACTTCCTGTATGGTAACCTGCGCCGGCGGCGGTATTGGTGGCCCGGATGGCTTTTTATTATTACAGGCAACCATTGCAATTACAAGGGAAAAGCCAAGGTATTTAATAATAGTTTTTGATAGCATTCGAATAACTTTAATTTATTAGTTGGTAGCTGCGGCAGTGTTTAATAAAGAAGTAGCCCCAGTGATTTTTGCACATCTATTTTACTGGTTAATAACTGGTACATAGCAGCAAAATAATTAATTTCCGTAGTGCGAAGATCCGTTTCTGAAGTAATCACTTCCAGGTAAGTTTTGATACCTGAGCGATATTGCAATTGTATCACATCGTACACTTCTTTCGCAAGTACCAGGTTTTCTTTAAGCGCCAGGTAATTTTGCAGGTTACTTCTATAAGTAGCTAACGCCTGTGCATAGCCGGCATTAATATTATTTTTCAGGTTTGCTATATCCAGTTCATTTCTTATCAATTCCAATTCGGCTGCATGAATATTAGCCTTCCGCTTTCCGCCCTGGAAGATGGGAAACCCGAGTGTAAGCGCCGCAAAAGAGTTAGGGTAATTGTTGCTGTATAATTTTCCAAAATTATTATTTTGAAAATTAAAGTTGTACGCACCATTGGCCGAAACAGTAGGCAGGTAACTCCATTTATTATAATTCAGGTTATACTGCAATAACCGTTTTCTTGTTTCCAGTAGCTGGTATTCTATCCTTGATGTGTACTGCGGTTGCTCCGGTGCATCCAGTGCAATTTCTCTGTCAAGTTGCATGCTGTCGTACACAATATTTAAATTACCGGTAGCCGGGTAGCCCATTAATGATTTAAGGTATTCAAGTTTTGCCTTCAGTAATTCTTCGTTGCTCTTTTTTGCACCTCTTGAATTATTTAGCGTAATGGTTGCCCGCTTGTAATCAATTTTATCAGCTATGCCTGCTTCGTACTGGCTGGTGGCATCTTTCAGGCTTCGCTCAATCCGTATAATATTGGTGGCAGATACTTTTATCTGCTCTGTTG
>JANMVB010000213.1:0-5357 GCA_031392305.1 Ferruginibacter sp. | reverse complement strand
GTATTTGCAAAGCGGGGGGCAGTACCATGCGTAGCTTCAAATACAGCATGGCCGGTGAGATAATTTATATTGGCACCAGGTGCAATACCGATACCACCCACCTGTGCTGCCAATGCATCGCTAATGTAATCACCATTAAATTGAGCGTGGCAATTACAGAGTAGTCCTGCGGTGCCAGCAAGGCCTGCTGCAAAAAATTATCAGCAATAGCATCTTTAATAATTACCTTGCCGCCAACAGCACTAATTTTCATTTCTTCATTAGCTACTGCTTCGCCACTTTCCTTTTTAGTACGTTCCCATTGGTTCCATGTGTACACATATCCGCCAAATTCTCTTTCCGCTAGTTCATATCCCCAGTTTTTAAAAGCGCCTTCAGTATATTTCATGATATTGCCTTTGTGAACAATGGTTACAGAAGGCAATTTATTGGCAATGGCAAATTCAATGGAAGAGCGTATCAGCCTTTCACTACCATCTTTGCTCACGGGCTTAATACCCAATGAGGTAGTTTCAGGAAAACGGAAAGCTTTTACCCCTAATTCATCTACCAAAAAATTCAATAATTTTTTAGCTTCCGGGGTACCGGTCATAAATTCTATTCCGGCATAAATATCTTCAGTGTTTTCTCTAAAAATGGTCATGCTTACTTTTTCCGGCTGCCACATGGGTGAGGGCACACCTTCAAAATATTTTACCGGGCGAAGGCATACATACAAATCAAGTTCCTGCCTCAGCGCCACATTCAAACTTCTGATACCACCACCAACAGGCGTAGTAAGCGGGCCTTTAATCGAAAGCATATACTCTTTAAAAGCATCCATTGTTGCCTCCGGCATCCAGCTACCGGTGGCGTTGAAGGCTTTTTCACCCGCCAGCACTTCTTTCCATTCAATTTTCTTTTCGCCTTTGTAAGCTTTTTCTACCGCCGCATCAAAAACACGAACACTGGCTTTCCAAATATCCGGTCCAATTCCATCGCCTTCAATATAGGGCAATACAGGATTGTTAGGTACATTAAGTTTGCCATTGCTGCCCATGGTTATTTTTTCTGCCATAAAAAAAGTTTTATCCGTTAATTAAATGAAATGCAAAAATAAGCGAAGTGAAGTTTGTAAAAATTACATTTTAAGGCCATCTTCACCTATCTGGTATTTTTTAAAATTCAATATTTTTTTTATTGTCCCGGCAGATGAATAGGAATTAAACATCGTTGCGTCGCACACTTGTACCGCATACCTATGTGGAACTTTACCCACGTTATATGATAAACCTGATCGGGAATTTTTCAACAATTATCACTCATTATTCATTACTCATTATTCATTACGCATTCATTACTCATCACTCATTACTGATCAGCTCAATACTACAATTCACCCAACCATTATCAAAACTAACATTGCCCAGTTTCTTATAAAAATTAATTGCTGGTTCGTTCCACTCCAATACCTGCCAGGCTACCCCGCTAAACTTTTGTTCCCGGGCTTCTTCCACCAGTTTATCAAATAATAATTTCCCTACGCCCATACCACGCAATTTTTCAGTTACCAATAAATCTTCCAGGTACATTCGTTGCCCCTTCCAGGTACTGTACCGGGTATAATAAAGCGCAAAGCCCTCCACTACGCCATCAATCTCTGCAACAAAAGCCCACCATACCGGCTTATCCCCAAAGCCGCTTTCCACAAAATGATCAAATGCTACAATAACAGCATCCGGTTCTCTTTCATACACAGCCAGCTCCTGCACCAGCTCCATCATGCGCAGGCAATCTTCCCTTTCCGATTTCCTGATAGTTATATCCATAATTAAAATATTAAACAGGTATTTGAAATTTTTCAAAATTCGTATAATCAATTCACATTTCCCTGCGCAGGTGTTATTAAAAAATTGCCAGCTTGTGTTGTCATTAAAATGCAGCGGCTTAACTTGCAGCCCATGCAACAATATCTTCAACTCGTTAAGCATATCATTGACACCGGTACAGATAAAAGCGACCGCACAGGCACAGGCACCCGAAGCGTTTTCGGTTACCAGTTGCGTTTTGATCTTGGCAAAGGATTTCCATTGGTTACCACAAAAAAATGTCATTTTAAAAGTATCATTTACGAACTGCTCTGGTTTTTAAAAGGCGAAACAAATATTGCTTACCTGACGGAGCACAATGTAAAAATATGGGATGAATGGGCAGATGAAAATGGTGACCTTGGCCCGGTGTATGGCAAACAATGGCGTAGCTGGCAAGGTGCTGATGGGGTAGAGGTGGACCAGGTAAAAGACCTCATCCACCAGTTAAAAAATAATCCCGACAGCAGGCGTATGATCATCAGTGCCTGGAATGTGGCCGAACTGCCAAAGATGAAATTAATGCCCTGCCATTGCCTTTTCCAATTTTATACAACACCCCCTAACCCACTAGAGGGGGAACAAAAACGCAAACTCTCCTGCCAGCTTTACCAACGTTCGGCAGATGTGTTTTTGGGCGTTCCTTTCAACATTGCATCTTATGCCTTGCTCACAATGATGATTGCCCAGGTGTGTGATATGGAGCCGGGAGAATTTATCCATTCTTTTGGTGATGTGCATTTGTACAACAATCATTTTGAACAGGCCAACCTGCAATTAAGCAGAACACCTTTTCCTTTACCGGAGATGAAAATAAACCCGGATGTAAAAGATATTTTTGATTTTAAATTCGAGGATTTTGAACTCATTAATTATCAATCGCACCCGGCCATTAAAGCACCGGTAGCAGTGTAAAAAAAGCACCCTCCTAAATCTCCAGAAGGGGAACTTTTGGAGGATGATAATTTGTAGCGTATTTATTAAGCTACGGCTGCAATCAAATTTTTCTTAAAAATTAAAAGTTACTTACTCTTACTATAATGAATGAAACTAAGAATTTAGAAGCTTCAAGAACCCCCCTTCGGGGGGCAGGGGGGCCGGGTGGTTGGGTCATTTGCCTCGTCGTGGCCGCCGCCACCAACAACGCCATAGGCAAAAATAACCAGTTGCTCTGGCACCTTCCCAACGACCTAAAATTTTTTAAAAATACCACCTGGGGTTTCCCGGTTATTATGGGGCGAAAATCATTTGAAGCGGTGAGTAAGCCATTGCCCGGCAGAACAAATATTGTAATAACAAGGCAGGCCGGTTGGGATGCAGCAGGCGTAATTAAAGCAGCCGATCTTGATGACGCCATCAGCAAAGCAGCGCAAACCAATGCAAAGAAATTCTTCATAATTGGCGGAGGCGAAATTTACAAACAGTCAATGGAAATAGCGGACACGATTTATATTACCCGTGTGCATGCAGTGCTAGAAGGGGATGCATTTTTCCCGGTAATCGACGGGGCCAAATGGCAGTTAGTTTCAAACGAAGATTTTGCCGCTGATGAAAAACATGCTTACGCTTATTCCTTCCAGGTGTGGAAGAAAATTTAAAATGTAGGGCGTCAATTTTTACCTGTTAGTATTCAACATATCCAGATCTCTTTAAATTTTCTATCACCTTATTACACTTCAATTTTTAATGCTAAATTTTTAATTTGTACAACCGCTTTCAATTAGCTAAAAAATATCTTCATTATTATTTTACTGCAGAAAATGGTAAGGGGCATGGTGTGCATTCACCTTTTGTATTCAGCTTTATAAAAAATGTTTTACAAGATACAAGGCAGTACGGATGCTATGATAAAATTGAGCAGAGAAGAAAGCAACTGCAGGCAGATAACAATAAAATAGAAGTAGAGGATTTTGGCGCAGGCTCCACGGTAATAAAAACAAGGCAGCGGGTAATTAAAGACATTGCCAACTCATCACTAAAGCCAGCAAAATATGCACAGTTATTATTTCGTATGATTAACTTTTACCGGCCGGGTACTGTTGTAGAATTAGGCACATCTTTCGGCATTACAACCAGCTACCTTGCCAGCGGAATTGACCATGCAAAAATATATACCTGCGAAGGTGCAGCAAGTATTGCAGCCCTAGCACAACAAACATTTGATGGCCTGCAAATAAAAAATGTAAACCTGCTGCAGGGAGATTTTGCCAACACACTTCCTTCACTTTTTTCTTCCATTACACAGGTTGATTTGGCCTTCGTGGATGGTAACCACCGCAAAGAACCAACGCTGCAATATTTTCAGCAATTGCTGGAAATTTCTTCACCATCCACCATCTTAATTTTTGATGATATCCATTGGAGCAGTGATATGGAAGCAGCATGGTTGCAGATACAGCAGAATACTGCAGTAACCCTTACCATCGACCTTTTTTTTATTGGCATTGTTTTTATCAATCCCGATTTTAAAGTAAAGCAACACTTCATTATCCGCTTTTAGTTTTTTTTACACTGTTGTTATTCTACCAACCACCCCCCGAAAAAGTTACACCTTTTTAAAAAGGTGTAAACTTTTTTTATATAATGTGGGAAATGATCCACACAGGTATGCAGTACAAGTGAGTGACACAACGATGATCCCCAGAGTTTCACAGCCCGGATAATAAAAATATTTTGAATGCACCCCAGGCAGAATTATTTCTTTCCCTGAAAAAACTATTTGCTAACTTTCTGTAACGATTGATGTATTTTTTTAAATAAAAAAAACGCTTGTATGAAAGGACAGATGATGCACTACCCCCTTACCACCAATAGCATTCTCGACTATGGCAACCGGGTGTTCCCACACAAAGAAATTGTAACCCGGTTGCCTGATGGAAGCCGCCACCGATATACCTTTGGTGATATGAACCGGCGGGTAAAAAAACTGGCAAATGCACTGGTACACCAACTTGATATAAAGCCCGGCGATAAGGTGGCAACCTTTGCATGGAATCATTATCAGCATATCGAATTGTATTATGCCATTCCCGGCGTGGGGGCAGTTTGTCATCCGCTAAACATCCGCCTGTCAGGCGAGCAGGTTGAATACATTGTAAACCATGCAGAAGATAAAGTGATTTTTATTGATGCAAGCCTGGTACCTTTTTTCGAAAAAATTGTGCCACTCACGCCCATGGTACAACGCTTTATATTACTAAACGCACCGCAAAATTTTGTAACCAGTTTACCCAACACCATCCATTACGAAACACTCATTGCAAATGAGGCTGAAGAATTTGAATGGCTGCCCATTGATGAAAATGATGCCTGCGCTATGTGTTATACCAGTGGCACTACGGGGTCGCCAAAGGGTGTGTTGTACAGTCACCGCTCTACCTATTTACATGCACAGGCAATCATAACGCCCAATGCTTTAAACCTAAGCGCAGGCGACAGGGTATTGCTGATTGTACCGCAGTTTCATGTGCTTGCCTGGGGCTTTCCGTATGTGTGTGTAATGGCCGGGGC
>JANMVB010000185.1:0-8095 GCA_031392305.1 Ferruginibacter sp. | reverse complement strand
ATTGCCGGTTATTTATCCATTTATTACCTTAATATTATTGTTTACGCAGGCCATTACATTTAATGGGTTGGTAAATAACCAGCGCCTCATGCAAAGGCCCAATTACCTCACTGCAATGGCTTATTTATTAATTACTTCACTCTTTGCAGAATGGAATGTGCTTTCGGCGCCCCTTATCATCAACAGTTTATTAATATGGGTTTGGGCAAAAATGAGTAAGCTGCACAATGATCCGCACGCAAAAACTTCGCTTTTTAATATCGGCATAGCTATTGGCCTGGCTTCTTTTTTTTATTTTCCTTCTGTTGCTTTTGCTTTGCTTATTATATCCGGCTTATTAATTACCAGGGCATTTAAAGTTGCTGAATGGGTAGTGGCATTATTGGGTATTATTGCGCCTTATTATTTTTTGCTGGCGTATGTTTTTTTAACCGATAAATGGCAGGGCTATAAATTTCCCGGGGTGGCAATAACGGTTCCAAATTTTTATGAATCTAAGTGGGCCCTGGTAGCCATTCTTATTGTGTTATTGGTAGTTATTATAGGAATATTTTTTGTGCAGCAAAATTTTCGCCGCCAGTTGGTACATGCCCGCAAAAGCTGGAACCTTATTTTTTTATACCTCATCATCGCTTTGTTTGTACCCTTTATCAACGATTCACATTCCTTTATATACTGGATACTTAGCGCCATACCTATTGCCGTAATAGCAGGGGCAGGTTTTTTATACCCGGCCAAAAAATGGTTTCCACTCATACTGCATTGGATAATTGTAGCATTTGTAATCGCATTAAGCTACTTCGTAAAATAATTAAAATGGTAGTTGTATTTTTGCAATGTTGGTACGGGCTTTAGATACCCTGATATAGCATCGTTGTGTCACTCCCTTGTACGTTTGTGCTGCTATGAGCAATAAATCAATGAGTTTAAAATATCAAATCATTAATATGAAATTTGGAGTGGTAGTTTTTCCGGGTAGTAACTGCGACAGGGATGTTATAGATGCGCTGCGTACAGACCTTAAGCAGGAAGTAATTGAACTTTGGCATAAAGACAAAGATTTAACTATGTTTACCACCGATGATTGTATTGTACTGCCCGGTGGCTTTAGTTATGGCGATTACCTTCGCTGCGGGGCAATTGCAAAATTTAGTCCTATGATGCAAAGTGTAATTGAGTTCGCCAAAAATGGTGGTAAAGTATTAGGTATTTGCAATGGTTTCCAGATATTATGCGAAAGCGGGTTGCTGCCCGGTGTTCTGTTGCGAAACAGCCATCAGCAATTTGTTTGTAAAAATGTATTTATAAAAGAAGCCGCTGCTGATAGTTGCGAAGCTTTAAAAATACCGGTAGCGCATGGCGAAGGAAGGTATTTTGCAGATGATAAAACATTGGAAGAGCTCGAAATGCACCGTCAGATTATTTATCGTTACTGCGATGAAAAATGTGTAGTGAATGCCCACAGTAATCCTAACGGGGCGCTTCATAATATTGCCGGTATTTGTAACAGGGAAAGAAATGTTTTTGGCATGATGCCCCACCCTGAAAGGGCCTGCAACACTGCATTGGGCAATGAGGATGGAAGAAAGGTATTTGCCCATCTCTTTCAGCTAAACTAATGTTAAATGAACTGATTGCAAAACAGTATGAAAGCCTTTAGGACCTTGATTTGTAACTTCGCTGTAAATATTTGAAGAAATGAAAAAATTATTATTTACCCTTTTGGTAATGGTGTTAATTGGCGGAGTAAATGCTCAGCAAAAAATCAACTGGTCATATTCCGCAAAGAGTTTGGGCAATAATAAATATGAAGTGCATATCATTGCAATACCTCCCCCCGGCTGGCATATTTATTCGCAACTAACCCCGGATGGTGGTCCGGTACCTACCACATTTAAGTTTAATAACAATGCCTTAATTGCACTGCAAGGCAAGGTGAAGGAAAAAGGTAAAGTGATAAGTTATTTTGATAAAAACTTTAAAGTAGATGTAAAGTATTTTGAAGGAAAAGCTGATTTTGTTCAAGTAGTTACAGTAAAAGGAAAAATTAAAACCAATATAAGCGGAGAGATAGAATCAATGATTTGTAATGATAGGATTTGTATGCCACCTACTACAGAAAAATTCAATGTTTCCCTTAATTAAAATTGCTCCATTTTATAATGATAAAATTTAAGCTGCTTTTTATTGCTTCGCTGGTATTTTTTTCATTTAAGTTAACTGCACAGGACAAACAACCTGTGCAGTTTAATTTTGAAAAAGAAAATAAAGGGAATGGTGAATTTCAACTTAAAATTAAAGCGGTGCCTGCTGCGGGCATACAATTATTTTCAATACAAAAATTATCCTCAGATCTTCCATTAAATACAATCATACGTTTTGACTCATCCGTAACAAAATTTCTAAAAGATACAATATCAGAATTTGGCACAGGTATTACTAAAGCAGATCCTGAGCTTGACAATACACCCATAAAATTTTATAGCGATTCTGTTGTATGGGTTCAAAAAATAAAATTAGGCGAAGGGGATAGTATCCGCATAAAAGGTACAATCAACTATTATTATAAAAAGGGAGAAAGTATCGAATCCGGCGAAGCCCCCATTTCACTGCAGTTTCAATATAAAAAGGAAGAGATAAAGGAATTAGTTTCCAATAGCTCTGGCAGCTTGCAATCCAAATCTTTGTGGGCGCTATTACTGGCAGGAATAATTGCCGGGTTAATTGGTTTTTTAACTCCATGTGTATATGCACTTGTTCCCATAACAATTAGCTTTTTTACAAAAAAAAGCAAAACAAAATCTCAGGGGAAAAAGAACGCTTTGTTTTATTCTATTTCCATCATCCTGATTTATACATTGGTGGGTGCATTGGTTGCTACTGTACTTCCAAAAAATGCCTTAAATAATTTATCAACCAACTGGATTTTCAACATTTTCCTATTCATGTTGTTTATCATATTTGGCGCTTCATTTTTAGGTGCATTCGAAATCAACCTTCCTGTATCCTGGTCAAATAAAATTGATAGCAAGGCAGGGATTGGTAGCTATTCGGGTATTTTTTTTATGGCATTAACGCTGGTGATTGTTTCATTTAGTTGCACCGGTAATTTTGTTGCTTCACTCCTGGGTTTATCCACCGCTGCCGGAAAAATAGCACCTGTTGTTGGTATGTTCGGCTTCGGTTTTGGACTAGCCCTGCCCTTTGCCATCTTTGCATTTTTTCCCTCACTCCTCAGTTCGCTCGGTAAAAGTGGTGGCTGGCAAAATGCTTTAAAAGTTGTACTCGGATTTTTGGAACTTGCCTTGGCATTGAAATTTTTAAGTAATGCAGATCTTGATAAAGGATGGAGGATACTGGACAGGGAAGTATTCATTGTTTTGTGGATTGTAATCTTTGTATTGTTGGGAATGTACCTGTTGGGTAAGCTTAAGTTTAAGCATGACAGTGAAGGTAAAAAGAACGATTTTGGATTAGAATTTATATCTGTGCCCCGTTTATTTATGGCTATTATTTCTTTAGCATTTGCAATGTACCTGGTACCCGGACTGTGGGGAGCACCTTTAAAAGCTGTTTCTGCATTTGTTCCTCCTATGGGCACACAGGATTTTAATGCAGTGGGAAATCAAACAAATACCGGTAGTGAAAATTCATCGGCTGCATCCTTAAATTCAGCACCGCCTCCAAAAAAATATGTTGCGGATTTAAAAAAGTATGAACCTGGCGCTGCAATAAATAATAAGCTGGTAATTTATTATGATTACGAAGAGGCGTTAGCTGCTTCCCGTGTACTTAATAAACCATTAATGATAGATTTTACCGGCATCCAATGTGTGAATTGCCGTGAATTCGAATCAAAAATATGGATAGATAAAGAAGTGGGCCGGAGGATGAAAAATGATTTTATAATAGCTTCCCTTTTTACTGACTACAATATGGAATTGCCTGATGAAGAAAAAAAGTTTTCTCCCTTGTTAAATTCCCATATTGAGACAGTGGGTGATAAGTATGAAGATCTTCAACAGCAATTGATCCGGGCATCAGGGCAACCGAATTATGTATTCACAGATGGGCAAGGTAAATTATTGATAGATGGTGGATATGGGTATGATGCAACAAAAGGTGCCAGGGAATTTATTCAACACCTTGATAAGGTGAAAGAATTGTACAATAAGCCACGGCAATAATTTATTTCGAGCCTGATTTTATTTTGTTTCAATAAAAAATAATTTAATAAATTAAAAAACCCTCCGAAAAGAGGGTTTTAGTTATTGGGGCTACCAGTAATAATTTTTAAATTATACAACGATTGATTATAAGGCTATTTGTTTTTCTGTCATCATTCTGCGCATGTTGATTAAGCCATAACGCATGCGTCCCAAAGCTGTGTTGATGCTGCATTTTGTAAGGTCAGCAATTTCTTTAAAACTAAGGTCAGCATAATGGCGTAAGATCATTACTTCACGCTGGTCAGCAGGAAGCATGTCTATCATTTTTCTTACACGCTCATGACTTTGAGTTTGCATCATCTTAGTTTCAGCACTTGGTTCCGAAAAATTAAGTACTTCAAAAATATCCCTGTCATCACTTGTCTTTATACTTGGGCTACGCTTTACTTTGCGGAAATGGTCCACACACATATTGTGAGCAATACGCAGCGCCCATGGTAAAAATTTACCTTCTTCGGTATATCGTCCGCCATTAAGCGTATCGATTATACGGATAAATACATCCTGGAAGAGGTCTTCTGCCATGTACTTGTCTTTTACCAGTAAATAAATGGATGTGTAAATTCGGTCCTTGTAACGAGTCACTAAGGTTTCGAGAGCATTGGTGTTACCATCTATGTATAGATGGACCAATTGTTGGTCGGTTAAATTGATAAGGCATTTCATAAACTTCTACAGTTTTGTTGGTTAGGACTTTTGTTTGGGAACCAATAATGAGAATATAGCGTAGAAGTCTAATGTAGATAGGCGTCGTGGCTTTTCACTTTACTGGATATTGGACTGTGAAAATATGATTATTTATTAAAATGCCAAATTTATTTTTAACTTTTTTTTTTGCTTGTTGTTCTACTAAAAATAAATCATCTTACTTACGGAAAATTTATTTACCTGGATTTTATGAAGAATTTCACAAATAAATAATAAAAAAAATAACACCTTATTTTTGCAACACAAATAATGAGCACAAAAAATAATACCAAGAAAAAGGAGAATAATTCTTCTCTTCCTGTTGATTCAATATTAATAAAAGGAGCACGGGTACACAACTTAAAGAATGTAACAGTTACCATACCACGAAATAAGCTGGTTGTAGTTACCGGCGTTTCAGGCTCAGGTAAATCTTCTCTAACAATCGATACATTATTTGCGGAAGGCCAAAGACGTTATGCTGAAAGTTTAAGCAGCTACGCCAGGCAGTTTATGCAACGGATGAATAAGCCGGATGTGGATTTCATTAAAGGCCTTTGCCCTGCAATTGCTATTGAGCAAAAAGTAATAATCCGTACACCACGCAGTACAGTGGGGAGTATGACGGAGATATTCGATTACCTCCGTTTATTATTTGCAAGAGCAGGTAAAACTATTTCACCTGTAAGCGGTAGGGAAGTAAAGAAAGACGATGTGGCAGATGTGGTAAAAGCTATTGCTGGTTTAAATAACGGTGATAAAGTATTAATACTTGTACCTTTTAAACAGCACGCCAACAGAGATGTAAAAGAAGAATTGAATATATTAGTGCAGAAAGGCTTTACAAGATTGGCCTCCCCTAACTCTTCCAAAGAAGGGGCTTTAGAACCTCAGCGTATTGAAGATCTGCTCGAAAATTCTAATGTGGAAATTGCATCTTCCAGCTATCTCCTTGTTGACAGGCTATTAGTAAAAGATTTTGATGAAGATGACAGGCATCGTATCAGTGATTCAGTTGGCACTGCGTTTTATGAAGGTGAAGGGAAATTAATTCTTGAGGTTAATGGAAGCAAATTATTGCCCTTCAGTAACAAATTTGAATTGGATGGAATTCAGTTTGAAGAGCCGGTTCCTAACCTTTTTTCATTCAACAATCCATTTGGCGCTTGCCCTACCTGCGAGGGTTTTAGCCTGGTGCTGGGTATTGATAGTGACCTTGTAATCCCAAACAAACAGCTAAGTGTTTATGAAGGTGCAGTTGCCCCCTGGAAAGGAGAAAAACTTAGCCAATGGAAAGAACAGTTTATCCGGGCTGCAAAAAGTTTTAATTTCCCCATTCACAAACCAATTATTGATTTAACTGATGAGCAGTTGCAGGTTTTGTGGGAAGGAAATTCACATGTGAATGGGATTAATGATTTTTTTAAAGAGGTAGAACAAAATTTATACAAGGTACAATACCGTGTTTTATTAAGCCGTTACCGGGGTAGAACAAACTGCCCCGATTGCAAGGGATACCGCTTACGTAAAGAGGCATTATATATAAAAGTTGAAGGTAAACATATTGGCGAATTGGTAGCCCTCCCCGTGAAGGATTTGAAAGTATGGTTCGACCATTTAACGTTATCAGTATATGACCAGCAGGTTACAAAAAGAATTTTAATAGAAATTAATAACCGTATTAAAACCCTCTTGGATGTAGGCCTGGGTTATCTTACCTTAAACAGGCTTGCTAATTCATTAAGTGGTGGTGAAAGCCAGCGCATACAACTTACCCGTAGCCTGGGAAGTAACCTTACCAATTCATTATACATTTTAGACGAGCCCTCTATTGGGTTGCATAGCCGTGATACCGCCAGGTTAATAAATGTTTTAAAAGAATTAAGAGACCTCGGAAACACCGTTGTGGTAGTGGAGCATGATGAAATGATGATGCGTCAAGCTGATTACATCATTGATATGGGCCCGTTGGCAAGCCATCTTGGTGGGGAAGTAGTAGCAACTGGTAATTACGATGAGCTTGTAGCCGATGAAAAAAGCCTTACCGGCAGGTATTTGAGCGGGGCATTAAAAATTGAACCTCCCAAGCAATTGCGTAAATGGAACCGAAGCATAACGGTACAGGGGGCACGCCAAAACAATTTAAAAAATATTTCGGTTGAGTTTCCACTCAATGTTTTTTGTGTTGTAAGTGGGGTAAGCGGAAGTGGAAAAACGACCCTGGTTAAACAAATCCTTTATCCTGCACTTCAAAAATTAAAAGGCGAAGGCATAGAAAAAGCGGGCATGCATAAAGCAATAACCGGTGATATTGATGCAATCGCACAGGTTGAAATGGTAGATCAAAATCCCATTGGTAAGTCATCAAGGAGCAACCCTGTTACCTACATTAAAGCATACGATGAAATTCGGGATCTCTTTAGCAAACAGCCCCTGGCTAAAATGAGGGGCTTTCAACCAAAACATTTTTCTTTTAATGTAGATGGAGGAAGGTGCGATGCATGTAAAGGAGAAGGGGAGCAAATTGTTGAAATGCAATTTTTGGCAGATGTACATCTTACCTGCGAAGTATGTGGCGGAAAAAGGTTTAAAGAAGAAGTGCTGGAAGTTACCTACAAGGGCAAAAATATTTTTGAAGTACTGGAGATGAGTGTAGAAGATGCAATAGATTTCTTTTCCAATGAAGCAACAAAAAAAGATGGTGGTGCAGATGTGGCAAAAAAAATACAACCACTTAGTGATGTGGGGTTGGGCTATGTAAAACTGGGCCAGTCAAGCAATACGCTTTCAGGTGGAGAGGCGCAGCGTGTTAAGCTGGCTTCTTTCCTTGGTAAAGGAAAATCCCAGGGAAATATTCTTTTCATTTTTGATGAACCTAC
Source organism: Ferruginibacter sp. (assembly GCA_031392305.1). GTDB lineage: Bacteria > Bacteroidota > Bacteroidia > Chitinophagales > Chitinophagaceae > Ferruginibacter. Next base: position 300 of record JANMVB010000185.1, on the reverse strand, counting down.
TACCGGCCTGCATTTTCACGATATAAAGAAATTGTTAGCTTCTTTTAATGCGCTAATTGAACAGGGGCATACCATACTTGTAATTGAACATAATACCGATGTTATAAAAAGCGCTGATTGGGTGATTGACCTGGGCCCTGAAGCTGGAGATGGAGGCGGGAATCTCGTTTTTGCAGGGAAGCCCATAGAATTAAAAAAATGTAAGGAGAGCTATACAGGAAGGTTTTTATAGATCAACCATTATCTCAAACGATCACTATTTTTTATCAGTTTCTCATCTTTATTTATTCCCCTTGCAGC
>JANMVB010000153.1:0-2627 GCA_031392305.1 Ferruginibacter sp. | reverse complement strand
GATAATCCTCTATTTTAAATTTCTTTTCAATTTGTTGTGTTTGTCCATCAACTTTATCAATCGAAATAAGTTTTTTACAAAGAAACATTCCGTTTCCCAGGTTCTTGCCATCTGCAATTATTCTGATTTTTTTACTCAAGGCTTGCAGCTCCTGACGTTTATGAATTTTCATTTTCTCATAGTCCGATTTGTCAAGGTATAGTTTAATAATTGAGTCCGTGTCAAGTCGTAACTCAACAAATGGGTTGAATAATAAATCTTCTTTTTTTAATCTTTCATACATTGTCAACACTTGCTTATCCACTTTATCCAATGTCTTACGGTTAACCGTGTCTGCATAATTTGTAAACTTGTTAATCATGCTGTCTGGTTGGTTATAAAAACTACCGAAGCGAAAAAAACTAAAATAAAGATCGCCTTCAATTGTTTTATTTTTTTGTGTATAAGCAAAAATAAAAAGTGTAGCTAAAAATAGAAGTGTCCACCGTGTCATTATCTTTTTTTTGAGAATGTCAAGTTATTGGAAAGTGTTTATAGGAAACGATCTTCATTGCATTGGTAATATAAACACAACCCAACATTTAATGCCCTTTAATCCACCCCCCATCAACTGCCAACGATTGACCAGTAATATAACTCGCCCGTTCACTTACTAAAAATGCGGCAGCGGCAGCAAATTCAGCGGGAGTACCAAAGCGTTTCATTGGGATGCTTTCTTTTACCTCATTTACTTTCGGATTTGTTTCTATCAGATTTTTAAGCCTGTTGGTACTCGTGTAACCCGGCAATAAATTATTTACAGTAATGCCATGCATCGCCACTTCGTTCGACAAACTTTTCACCAAACCCAATAAACTCGTTCGTACAGCATTGGAGGATATCAGGTTATCGGCAGGTTGTTTTACAGTAATAGAAGTAATGGTTAAAATACGTCCGAAACCTTTTTCTTTCATGCCCGGCAACACTTGTTGAATAATGTCCACCGCACTTAAGAAAAGTAAATTATAAATGTGTTTCCAATCATCTAAATTAAATTGTTCAAAAGCACCCGCTGCAGGGCCACCGGTATTGGTTACCAAAATTTCAATAGTACCAAAAGCTTTTACACTTTGCTGCACCAGATTTTTACGTTGTATTTCATCTGTAATATCGCACACAAAAGATGCAACCCGGTTGGGTGCAATCAATTTAATTTCTGCTTCAGTGGCTGCCAACGCTGCTGCATCCGTGCCGCAAATAATTACTTTGGCACCTTCCTTTGCCAGTTCCATCGCCACTGCTTTTCCCAATCCTTTGCTCGATGCAAGAATTAGTGCCACCCTGTTTTGTATTCCTAAATCCATCGTTTAAACGTATTGATTATTGCGTTAAATTTTGTTGCCCAAACAAAGAAGCAATGGTCAACATCGTTGTGTCACTCTCTTGTACCGCATACCTATTTGGAACTTTTCTTGTGTTATATCCAGCGAAAACCATCCCTGGCTGAGCACAATTATTTCCTTAAATAATTATCCGTACCATCAATCCAATCCTGACGTGGTGGCGCAAAAGTATCAGTCTCTGTAACCTTACCAATCATTAAGGCTTTGTGCCGGCGGTTACCCGGAATAACAATTACATCACCCGGTAATAAGTCCATCGCATTTTCTTCATCATCATCAAACCAAAACCGAAGTACGCCTTCAATCACTTCTGTGATCTGTTCATTTTCGTGTGAGTGCCAGGGCACGGTAAAGCCATCTTCAAATTGCATTTTGGCAATCATTGTTTTTTCTCCATGAATGAACTGTCTTTTCATTTTAGGGTTTACCTGTTCAACCGGAATATTATTCCAATTTATTTTTTGCATATCGTGTACTTAATTTTAGTTGATTATATTTTTACTTTGCAAACGAAAACTGCAACGGCCTCGAATAAAAAGGTATTTTTCTGTGAACTAAATGCTTAATCCTTTAATTTTAATTAATTCAAGTATTCATTTCTACCGGTACCAGCCAGTTGCGTTTGTCTTCAATGGTTCCAGCTCTAAGCCCGTTTATTTCTTCATAAAGCATATTGCTGATTTTATTATTTTCTCCGGCTGGTAAAATCATCAACGTATCGCCATGTGTAATTTCAGAAATATGCGAAACTACTGCTGCCGTACCAGAACCGAACGCCTCTTTTAAAGTTCCGTTTTTATAAGCCTCCAAAATTTCATCAATATAAATATCACGGATCTCCACTTTAATATTTTTTTCTTCCAGGATATCAATAAAAAATGTTCGGGTGGTACCTTTTAAAATAGCACCGCTCAGTTTTGGAGTTATCACCGTATCACCAATCACAAAAAATAAATTCATCATACCTGCTTCCTGTATCTTTTTAAAGTCAGGACTTTCCAGCCAGATAATCTGGTCAAACCCTTTTTGTTTAGCCAGCTTACCTGCCAGTAAAGAAGAAGCATAATTACCACCTGTCTTAGCTTCTCCTGTACCGCCGGCCACTGCTCTTACTAATATTTGTTCGGTAACTAATTTTGTAGGTTGTGTAAAATAGGGCTGCACCGGAGCCGCATAAATGTAAAAAGTATAAGTATCAGACGGCGTTACGCCCAATGAATTTTCTGTTGCAATCATGGTGGGCCG
>JANMVB010000106.1:0-4000 GCA_031392305.1 Ferruginibacter sp. | reverse complement strand
ATCCCTTTCCATCACACCTAAATCTGCATGTACATAAGGTGCAAGGTCAATTTTATTAATCACCAGCAGGTCGCTCCTGGTGATACCAGGCCCTCCTTTACGTGGAATTTTATCACCTTACCTTAATACCGCCGCCATCATGTATCTGCAATGCAATAAACCCTTCACCGGCCCCAATTTTTTCGTCTTTAAAATAAACCATTTTATGGCCGTTTAACCAGGTTGTAATTTCATCGCCTTTTACAATGATTTTCATTTTATTCCAGCCATCTTTTTTTAACCATTTTTCATCCTCGGCTTTTGGTTGTATCAGCCAGCCACGGCCATACGATTCGTATATGCCACCGGTATGTTTATTTTCAGGGGCTACTTCTACCTGCCAGCCGCTTATTTTAGTGCCATCTATCGAAGACCGGATAAATACGCCGCTGTTGCCATCAGCCTCCTGCTTAAACTGCAGCTTTAGCTCAAAATTTTTATACGATTTATTGGTTGATAAATAACCGTATTGCTTATCCGGACCGCTTTCACAAATCAGTTCCTTATTTTCAACATACCACTTTTCTGTACCGTGTTTTGTCCAGCCGGTAAGGTCGGTGCCATTAAAAATGGTTGTAAACTTTTGACCAAAACTGCCTGTGTAAAATGTAAAAAGGGAGAACAATACCAATAGAAATTTCATACTGCAATAGTTTTTAATTGTGATAGAATATTAACTTTTATAACCCGATTTTTTGAAAGTATTTCCTTCAATATTTCAGGCACTTAAAAATAAGGATGTTTTTGATATTACAAAGACGTGAATAATGTTCTTTTTAAATTACCGGAAATAAAAGTGATTGAAGAAAACGTGAAAACGTAAAGGCTTACTAACGTAAGAATGAAGAGAAACCCTGTGTGGATACCTACAAAAACCAATCAAAAATTGGCTGGGATATAATGTGGAAAAAGCTTAATTGAAATACCATTGCTTAATGGATGCCGGATAGAAACGAAAAGCCCGGTGAGGATTTGTGCGTTGGCCTGTGCCGTACTTGCAGTGAATAGCCGGAACTAAAGCTGAAAAAAGATTGAATGGCCATAACCACCAATAATTAATTATGCAACGATTAGTTCTCCCTTTTGTATTTTCCTTCCATACGGTCGCACTCTTCCACACTACCTAATCTAAATCGAAATGGAATTTTAGTTATTTTTTCAAATTTTATTTCCTGCCTGCAGAAAAACCCTAACCGGCTTACATAAAAGTTAGGTGCTATTACCTGTTTTATTGGTTGTGCCCCTGCCGTTGCAGGGTTCTTAAACACAGCAATATTTAAAGTTGAAAGTGGTTTTATAGAGGATTGCAGCAACAATATTTTTGGTGTCGCTGCAGGCATTTTTTGTGAAATAGCATCGGCGGTAACAAAAATCATGCAAAAAAATATAATTTTACCTTTTTTATACACTTTACGTAGTTGAATGTGTGTAAATTTACGATTTTACAGAATAAAGGGTTTGACATTTCGTTGTTTGTAGAAGCTAAGCCCAGGTATTTTGGGTGTAAGCATTTAATTAATTTATCCAATTAAAATTGATTATAGTAAACCGGGTTTACTGTAAAAAAGTACTTCAAAAATTATGGCTTTAAGTCAGGGACTTTATCAGAGACAGTTACAAAAATTATCGCCGCAGCAAATTCAATTAATGAAATTACTGCAGGTACCAACTGCACAATTAGAAGAAAGGATTAAAGAAGAACTGGAAGAAAATCCGGCATTAGAAACAGGTGAGGAAGAAGATGCCGAAGAATTTGAAAATGATGCAACAGATGAATTTGAAACCAAAGATGATGAATTTGACCTTGATGGCAGCAAGGATGAATACGAAAATATTGACATAAGCGATTATGTGCATGATGGCGACGATGATATTGCAGACTATAAAATGCGGGATGAAAATTACCCGGAGCAGGATGATAATAAAACAATCCCACATAAGGTAGAAACCGGCTTTAATGAAATAATGCTGGAGCAGGTGGGCCAGTTAAATCTGGATGAACACCGCAAGCAGGTGGCTGAGCAGATAATCGGAAATCTGGATGATGATGGTTACCTGCGACGGGATATCAGTGCTATTGTTGATGATCTCGCCTTCAGGCAAAATATACAAACCACTGAGGATGAAATAGCTGAACTGGTTTTGCAGATTCAGCAGTTTGACCCACCCGGCGTTTGCGCCAGGAACCTGCAGGAGTGCCTGCTGATACAACTGGAGAGAAGAATTAATGAAGGGCCGCAGGTAGAAATGGCCATAAAAGTGCTGGAGAAATATTTTGAGGAGTTTACTAAAAAACATTATGAGAAAATTCAACGTGGCTTAAATATTACAGATGACCAGTTAAGAGAAATTATTAACCAGATTATAAAGCTAAACCCCAAACCGGGCGGCAATATTGGTGAAAGTAGCAAGGGCGAAGGATATGTAATACCCGACTTTTTTATCATTAACAATAACGGCAAGTTAGAGCTCACCCTCAATAGCAGAAATGCCCCCGACCTGCGCATAAGCGAAGGCTACCGGGATATGCTGAAAGATTATGACCGGGGTACCAAAAAAGATAAAAGACAAAAGGAAGCCGTATTATTTATAAAGCAAAAGATAGATTCTGCCAAGTGGTTTATAGATGCTATAAAGCAACGCCAGCATACTTTGCTGAGCACCATGGAAGCAATAATGAATTACCAGTACGAATTTTTTGTAACCGGCGATGAAACAGAAATGCGGCCAATGATTTTAAAAGATATTGCTGAAAAAACTAACCTTGATATCAGCACGGTAAGCCGGGTAGCCAATAGCAAATTTGTGCAAACCGAATTCGGCACCTACCGGTTAAAGTTTTTCTTTAGCGAAAGCCTGCAAACCGACAGCGGCGAAGAAGTAAGTACCCGGGAGGTAAAAAAGATTTTGAGTAACCTGATAGAAGCAGAAAGCAAAAAGCATCCGCTAAGCGATGAAAGGTTAACAGAGCTGCTACAGGAAAAAGGTTATAATATTGCCCGCCGCACAGTAGCCAAATACAGGGAGCAACTGAATGTACCCGTAGCAAGATTAAGAAAAGAATTATAACATCAGCAATGGTAAATAACCCGGGTTTTGCAGATAATAGCCTAAGGCCTCCTATAGCCGGGCACCAACCTTTGGCGGTACGTTTTTTTGCTCATTTCTTTTCTTATGTTTTCCATCCCTTGTTTATTCCCATGTATGCCAGTTTTTTTTTGGTGTATATCCATCCCGATTATTTTGCCGGGTTTGGTAGTGATGGCAAGCGGAGGTTATTAATTTTAATCCTCATTAACGCAGTGTTATTTCCCGGCATAACTGTATTACTGCTTAAGGGCCTTCGCTTCATCGATTCCATATTCCTGCGTTCTCAAAAAGACCGTATTATCCCTTACATAGCTTCGATGACTTTTTTTTTCTGGACACAATATGTGCTCAGGGAACAACCATCCATTCCCCGTATTTTGGTAGCGTTTATGTTTGGCGTTTTCATTTCTTCAGCCGCCGCTTTAATAGCAAATATTTATTACAAAATAAGCATGCATGCCATTGGTATGGGCGGCTTGCTGGGATTGTTCCTTATAATTATGCAGCAAAATAACATGTTGATGAGTTGGCCGCTTGCACTTGCTTTTTTATTGGCCGGTCTGGTCTGCACCTCCCGGATGATCGTTAGTGATCACCGCCCCAAAGAAATATACTCCGGCCTGGTAGTCGGCCTGCTTTGCCAGTTAGTTGGCGCTGCAATTAATTTGTAGTCGAGGACAGGTTTGATATTTTCCAAAAAATATTTCTTCGTAAACTTTTTTATTGAACCGGCTGAGAAACTCTGGTGATCATCGTTGTGTCACTCACTTTTACCGCATACCTATGAGGAGCTTTACCTGCGTTATAACTAGCCAAACAAACTGTATATTTTTTGAGAGTAATTAATCATATTCTGCAGAACCCCCTTCGG
>JANMVB010000102.1:0-3318 GCA_031392305.1 Ferruginibacter sp. | reverse complement strand
TTAATTGATTGTTGCACAAGTTTAGCCAGGATGCATAACTGTGGCAATGAAAAAGGAGTGAATTGCAGAAAAGGAGGAATGAAGGGGAGAATATTAAATAAAAAATACCGACTTACCCCATCCTATAAATCGGGATGTTCCAAAAAAGGGTAATAATAGTTATTATTTAAAACACCATTAAAGATCCCAATTGGTATGCGGTACAAGAGTGCGACGCAACGATGCTTCCCATAGCCCCACCGCCCGGACAAAAATTTTATTCCCCAATTTACCCGTTGTAGAGTGTAATTATAAAAAAGGAAAGTTGAAAAAAAAGGGCTTCTTTGCGAAGCCCTTTAAATCACCAAATATTGACTGGTATTATCTTATAACATTCAGCTCTTTTTGCAGCGTACTCACTTCACCGGTAGCCTTGTCTTTTAAAATGAGGCGGTAAATATATTTACCATTTGATAAACCCAGCGAACGGGTGTCTATTAATAAACTATGTGCACCTTCTACCTGCAAGCCCTTCTGCTGCATATTTACTTTTTTACCATCAAGGCTGTAGAGTTCAAGTGTAACAATTGCATCCTTTGCTAACTGGTAAGGTATGCTCGTTACATCTTTAACAGGGTTAGGAAAGTTTTGTGATAAGCCATTAAATAACTTAGAACCGGTTTTTAATTTTACCAAAGCACTGTAGGTAAATTTGCCATCTTTATCAATCAGTTTTAAACGGTATAGCCACTCACCGGGTGCCAGGCCAATATCATTAAATTTATACAAATTGGTAGTGGAAGAATTTCCGGCGGCCTTTACCGACCCAATCGTTAACCAGTTACCACCATTTGTTACAGCAGTTTTCTCTATCTCAAATTTATCACTATTACTTTCAAAAACAGTTTTCCATTGCAGGTAAGCAATGTTGTTTTGAATTTTACCAGAGAAGTCGGCCAGCGTAACCGGCAGTGGTGAAGCAGCTACTATGGCTTCTATCATATACCTGCCCTGGGTGGTAATTTCTGTAGGCAAAACCCCACCTGCTAATGGCCCCCGGTAAAATGCGCCTGTACGGGTAGGCGTTAGTTCAGTTTGTGAGCCAACGGGAAAATAACCTGTTGTTCCATTTGCCGTTTGTGCAAGGCCCACATAAAAGTCTGTGTTGGTAAGCACCGGTGGTGATACTATTGTAAAGTTCTTATACGCATTCAGGTCGCCGGCTGCAATAATAAGATTGGCAGATTGTGCCACAATTGTTCCGGCAGCATCCAGCACAACTGCATACACTGTATTGCCTACAGAACTTGCACTGTTTGCCAGGAAAACATTTACATTGGTTACAGAGGCTGCGCCGGTTAATGTATATTTTGTAAGCACAGTGCCTGCTCCTGTATTATAACCAATATTGCGGGTGCTTGCAGTATTGTCTGCATAGCGAAAGGCATTGGTGGTAACCGTTTGAGATACTGAAACACTGTTATTGGTATTTACATCATCTGCGGGCACACTAACAGCTACGGTATTGGTACCTGCATTTACCGGGCTAAAGCCCGCAAAACTCACAGTAACAGATATGCCCGGTGCCAGGGAAGCAATTACCTGTGAATTTGAAAAGGTATTTGCGCCGGTAACATCAAGGCTTACGGTTAAATTGGTAAGGGTACTTCCACCGCCGTTTCTTATAACTGCTTTAATAATATGGGGCGTACCAAAACTTACAGGAATTCTTGCCAGGGTGTAGGCAGATAAAACCCTTGCATCATTGGCAGGTAATGCCACCGAAGTAAAACGAAAAGTGCGTCCGGCTGTGGGGAGCACATCTTTGCGGATATTGAATTTGTTGGATGCAGCATAATTGCCATCAATAAAAGTGGCGGCAGACCAGGCGGTAGTATTTGCTTTCAATACGTTTACTGAACCGGGCGCATCGAAACCTTTAATGCCTGCAACTGCTATGTAGGTGTTTACTGCAGCAGCACCGGCAACAAAAGTACCATACACAAACTCAATATTATTCGAGGTTTCGTATAGCCTCACCTGGAATTGCATGCTTGCAAATTGTGGCGCTGTTGCAGGTGTTTCAAAATAATCCCTCACATTTTTAAATTGTATGGTACAAATTCTATTGGGGGCAACACCTGTTGTAGCAACCCTATACTCAGGTGAGGTAGCACCATCAAGGTCCATATTGAGGGGGGCAATTACATCTGCTTCTGCTGATGCCAGCACATCAAAAATATTGGTGGTAGCAGGTGCTATGGCACCTAACTTTATAAAACCATTTGTATTTAAAACAAACTGGGTATAGGTGGTGCCATTATACAAAAAATTAAAGCCTATATTTTGTATGGTTGAGTTATTATCATCAAAACCAGGAGTAGAAATTACACTGCCGGTAGCCCCAAGGTCAGTATAGGTGGTAGTAGTATTTACCCCACTTGAAGCAAGGTAATTTAATTGTGCAAAGCTGGTATTAAATGCAATAAAAAGAAGGATCGATAGGAGAAAAGATCTTATCATGTGTAACTTTTTGGGGTTAGTAAATGTAGAATTGTACGTAAATTTAAAACATTGTGTAAATACATCCATATTTTTTTGTTTATATAATTCACAGTTTTTAATAAATTTTTGTAATACAAAATAATAAAAATGAACCTCTGTGATAGATAAGCGATAACAATTTGTTTTTAATTTTGCCAATGCTTTTCGAAAAAAAGATTTCATTGCATTAACCTAGCGGTGTTTATTTATCATAAAAATATTTGCCTGGTATCATCCGGCATACATTTAGCAGGAGATGCAACCTGTTGTAATGAATAGTTGCCGGAAATACTAACTTAAACAAAAATAAAATTGATACAGACGTATATATATGCAGGAGTTGCTTTTGTAGTGGGCTTTGTAATTGCATGGATTTTAAGAACAATTACATTAGCAAAAATGGCCAAATTGCAAAAAAGCACGCAGGGTTTTTTGGAAAGTGAAAAACTAATGAAAGAAACATTGCAGAAAGAAAATATGCATGTACATCAAACTAAAATGGCTACCGAACTTGAATATTCGAAAAAACTAAAACATGCGCAGGAGGTTACTAAAATTTTAGATGAAGATATTTTATTGCTACAAAAAAGCAATGAAGAAACCGAAGCACTACTTGAAGCAGGCGAACCTGCTATCCATGCTTTAAAATTAAAGTTGATTGAGGCGCAAAATACAATTGCAAGGTACAAGGCCCAACTCGGCATCAAAGAATGATTTATCCCCCCAGGATATTCCAGGGTGTTTCTATTCGTTGGGATTCATCATTTTCCTTTGTAGTTGAATCTTCAATATCAG
>JANMVB010000607.1:0-1855 GCA_031392305.1 Ferruginibacter sp. | reverse complement strand
AGAACGGGAACTGAATGCCAACCTGGATGGCAACATCCGCAGCATAGGGTTTGGCGGCTACGATTACCAGAACATTATCTTAAAAGGGGATTTTCAGAAAAAACTATTTAATGGCCTGGTAAGTATCAACGACCCCAACCTGAAAGTAGAATATTTAAAAGGTTCAATTGACCTGAGTGGCAAAAATCCACAGTTTGCTTTTGATGCAAACCTTACCACTGCAAACCTTAAAAAATTAAAACTTACCATTGATGATTTTACCCTGGCAGGCCGTTTTAACCTCAACTTTACGGGCAGTAATATTGATAACTTTTTAGGCACTGCCAGCGTTTCTGAAGCAAGCCTTTCGCACAATGGCAAACCATTATCTTTTAACTCCCTGGTACTACAATCTTCTATTGTTAATGAACAAAAATATCTTACCCTCCGCTCCAATGAAATAGATGCGGATATCACCGGTAGTTTTAAAATTATTGAATTGCCCGAAGCATTTAAAGTTTTTCTTAACAGGTATTATCCGGCATATATCAAAAAACCATCTTACCAGGTAAGCGACCAGAATTTTTCATTTCTCATAAAAACCAAAGAAGCGGATCCCTACATCCAATTGCTGGATAAAAAACTGGCTGGTTTTAATAACTCCACCATCACTGGCAACCTTAACCTGAAAGCAAATGAGTTGAACGTGAATGCGGATGTTCCGTTGTTTAGTTATGATGGAAAAGTTTTTAACGATATCCGTCTGGCTGGTCGGGGCAACCTCGATTCGCTCTTAACAAATATCGATGTCGGTGAAATAGTGGTGAGCGACAGTTTGCGTTTCCCTGCTTCTAATTTAATATTCTCTTCAAAAAATGATATTTCTGATATCAGCATTAAAACAAGGGCCAGCAAAACCTTTGGCGATGCGGCCATTAATGCACAGGTTAAAACTTTAAAAGATGGTGTAAAAATCCATTTCTTTCCTTCCTCATTTATTATCAATGATAAAAAATGGCAACTCGAACGTGATGGGGAACTCACCCTAAGTAAATCGGAAGTAAGTGCCAGCGAGGTAAAATTCATACAAGGCAACCAGCAGATTATTATTTCTACCGAGCCATCGGAATTATATAATTCAAATGATGTGGTGGTAAAATTGCAACAGGTAAATATGGACGATTTTGTTCCCTTTGCCTTTAAGCAACCCCGGCTCGAAGGAAAGATAACCGGCACCGTACGGATCATGGACCCTTTCGGAAAACAATTTATTGAATCCGAAACCCGTATTGAAGAGTTTCGTCTTGATGGCGACTCCATCGGCGTGGTAAATGGCAATGCTACTTTTTCAGCAGCAACCGGAAAGGCAAGGTTTAAACTGGATGCAGAGAACAAGGATAACCGTTTTAAAATAGAAGGCAGTTTCAATTCAAAAGATTCCACTGATAGCCAACTGGATGTTTCGCTTATTTCTGAGCGGCTTAATTTATCCATCCTCAATAGTTATCTCGGCAGTGTTTTTAGCAATATCAGCGGTATCGCCAATACTACCGATCTTAAAGTGAGGGGCAATACAAAGCATCTTTTGCTAACGGGCACGGCCAATATCAATGAAGGTTCCGTTAAAGTATTGTACACCCAATGCCGCTACACATTTACCAACGAAACCATTATTTTCAATCCAGATGAAATAGATTTTGGCAGCATCCGCTTACAGGATACTTTAAACAATACGGCTACGCTTAGCGGCAAAATGTATCACCGCTTTTTTCAAAATTTTGTATTTGATGATATCGTATTCGAATCAGATAAATTACTGGTGTTGAACACCACAAAAAAAGACAACTCCCAGTTTTATGGTAAAGTAATTGGCAAT
>JANMVB010000059.1:0-1865 GCA_031392305.1 Ferruginibacter sp. | reverse complement strand
TTGAGTACCTGTACCGGTATCAGGGTGTTGTGCTTGATATAGATGCTGTTTATCGCTTTTTAGACAGACTCAATAATAAACTAAAGGAGCAGGTAGAACAAATTGCATTTGCCCATACAAAGAAAATTTTAGGTGATAATATTACTGTGGTGTTTTACGATATGACGACACTTTATTTTGAAGCAAGCGATGAAGACGACTTGCGCAAAACAGGATTGAGCAAAGATGGAAAACACAGCAACCCGCAAATATATTTAGGCTTACTCGTTGGTTTAGGGGGTTATGCTATTGGCTACGATATTTTTGAAGGCAACATTTACGAAGGACATACCCTTATTCCGTTTTTAGAAAAAGTAGCTTCAAAATTTGAACTCGACAAACCCATTGTAGTTGCCGATGCAGGTCTTTTGTCCAATGATAATATTAAATCATTGGAAGCAAAAAAATATGAATATATAATAGGTGCAAGGCTAAAGAATGAGTCCGAAAAAATAAAGCAAAAGATACTTCTAAAAAGCCTGCCGGATGGAGAAACATTAACGATCGTAAAAGCAAACAATACCAGGCTGATAGTGTCTTATACGGCTAACCGGGCAGCCAAAGATGAACACAACCGAAACAGAGGATTGCAACGCCTGGAGAAGCAAATAAAAGCAGGCAAGCTTACAAAAGCCAGCATCAATAATAAAGGCTACAATAAATATTTAAAAATGCAGGGCGAAGTCAGCATTGAAATCGATTATGATAAATTTAAACTCGATAAAAATTGGGACGGGCTTAAAGGATATGTAACCAATACCAAATTAAAAGACAAGCAGGTTATAGAAAATTATAAAAATCTTTGGCATATAGAAAAGGCTTTCCGAATGTCAAAAACAGATTTAAGGATAAGACCCATCTATCACAGGTTGAAACATAGAATTGAAGCACATGTTTGTTTGTCTTTTACCGCCTATTGCATTTATAAAGAATTAGAAAGAATACTCTATAAAGAACAATCAACATTGTCACTTAAAAAAGCGGCAGAACTAACACATAATATGTATCAAATAACATACACTCTTCCAGAATCAAAACATACCAAAACTAAATTGCTAAAAATGGATGATCAGCAAGCTGAGTTATACAATATTATCAATAAAAATACTTAGGGTGTTGCAATACTGAAAACAGGAAAATAGCCCGCTGTACAACGGGCTATTTTTTTCTTATGTCAATAAAAAATATTATTGCGAAATATAATTGTGCAATAAGGAAACCTGTTTTCCGCACAGTTATAAAGAAACCTCTACAACCCTTGATTTTACTGACCTGAGTTTTGAAAATGGGTGTTGCAAGCCTACTTTTAGGTATGTTTTTACGAAAATTAAAGAACCGTTCGGGAAGTATCTCTGTTCAAATTATTTCAAAGGCTGCTGGTAAATACAAAGTTGTAAGTACTATTGGCTCTGGTTATAATGAACAGGAAGTCCAAAAGCTTTTGTTTTTAGGCAAACAAGAGATGGAGCGGTTAAGTAACCAATCCCATCTTTTTGTATCTGAAAACGATACTGTGGTAGAACAGGTTTTTGATTCTTTGCAAAACATGAATATCCAAACTGTGGGGCCCGAGATAATCTTCGGTAACATTTATGATGTCATTGGATTTAATGCGGTTAAGGAAGATTTATTTCGTCATTTGGTCATAGCCCGTTTAGCTTTCCCTTTAAGTAAATTAAAAACCGTTGAGTACCTGTACCGGTATCAGGGTGTTGTGCTTGATATAGATGCTGTTTATCGCTTTTTAGACAGACTCAATAATAAACTAAAGGAGCAGGTAGAACAAATTGCATTTGCCCATACAAAGAAAATTTTAGGTGATAATA
>JANMVB010000604.1:0-3588 GCA_031392305.1 Ferruginibacter sp. | reverse complement strand
GTAGAAGGTCTCAAAAGAGGCAATCCAAAAGTAAAAGATCAATATTATTTTTCCGGGATAAAAATTTTATATCATTTTGGGGGAAGATTAACCAAGGGTTATTAAATGGTTTTTAATCCCGGTCAATTGCCTTCGTGATTTAATTTAAGCCAATGGCGGCAAATAATTCAGCAACTATTTCAAATCTCCAATCGCTACCTGGTCCATATCAGCAAAGGCCATATTTTCCCCCGCCATTCCCCAAATAAACGAATAATTAGAACTACCGCAACCGCAATGAATTGACCAGGAAGGTGAAATAACTGCCTCGTGATTGGCCATCACTACATGCCGGGTTTCATGCGGCTGCCCCATAAAATGAAATACCCTTTGCTCTGTCTCCAGGTCAAAATAAAAATATACTTCCATGCGGCGTGTGTGCGTATGCGGTGGTACCGAGTTCCATACACTTCCATCTTTTAAAACAGTTAACCCCATTACAAGCTGACAACTTTGTATGCCATGCTGGTGAATGTATTTATAAATGGTACGCTGGTTAGATGTAACAGCACTGCCCATATCAACGGGTGAAGCATCCTGCTTATTCATTAAACGGGTTGTATAATTTTTATGGGCCGGTACGGAGAGAAAGAAAAACCTGGCAGGGTTTGTTGCATCATCTGAATGAAAACTTACTTCCTCTGTACCCTTGCCTGCGTAAAGGCAACTAAGCTTTTCCATCGGGTACATTTGCCTACCGGTTGATATTTTACCGGGCCCTCCTACATTGATAATACCAATCTCCCTGCGCTCTAAAAAATATTGCGCCTTCATTTCCTCCTCCACATTGAGCGATAAAATATTTTCAACCGGCATTGCCCCACCTATTATTATGCGATCATAATGAGAATATATCATTTTAACCATGTCTGCTACCATCAATGATCCGCATAAAAAGTTATCCCTTATTTCATCCGTATGCATGGATGCAGTTTCCCGTGGGCTATGTTGAAATCTTATTTCCATACATGCAAATTTAATTATTCAATTATAGGTTCATCATGATTCATGAGCAGCCTTACCAAGTGTTGCCAAAATGCCCCCATCAACATATAGTATATGCCCGTTTACAAAATCTGCAGCACGGGACGAAAGAAAAATTACAGCACCGTGCAGATCCTCCGGATTGCCCCAACGGCCGGCAGGCGTGCGCTTTAAAATAAAATCATTGAAGGGATGGCCATCCTCTCTTAATGCGGCAGTTTGCGACGTAGCAAAATATCCGGGGCCTATTCCGTTTACCTGTATATTGTGTTTAGCCAGTTCTGTAGCAAGATTTTTAGTAAGCATTTTTAACCCGCCCTTGGCTGCAGCATAAGCACCTACTGTTTCCCTCGCTACCTCACTCATCATTGAGCACATATTAATGATCTTGCCGCTTTTTCTTTTAACCATATTTCTGCCCACATACTTCGACATAATAAATGGCCCGGTAAGATCAATCTTTAATATCTCTTCCCAATCTGTCACTTCCATATCCATCATGGGTACCCGCTTAATAATGGCTGCATTGTTTACAAGTATATCAATTGCCCCCACTTCCGATTCAATCAATAATACATTTTCTTTAACGGCTTGTTCATCTGTTACGTCAAAAACATAACCATGTGCCTTTATTCCTTTTGCGGCGTATTCTAAAACAGCATTATCAAGTTTTTCCTTGTTACGTGCATTTACAATAATTGTTGCACCTGCATTGGCCAGGCCTGTTGCCATTGACATACCTAACCCATGTGTAGCGCCGGTAACAAGGGCTCGTTTTCCGGTAAGGTCAAATAAAGACAGTGACATATTTAAAATTATTTTGGGAGGTAAGCATCAATAATTAAGTATTCATTTACTGCTTTCCATTTTTTTATTTTTTTAAATGTATGCAGGTAACCTGGTTAAAAGTATGATTGACCGATATTGTTATCGCCTGATGGGAAATTCATTTGTATCAGCAATCGCAACCGTTTATATTTCAGGATAGCCTGGTGATGGTTTGATGATTTTATACATCAGCATTTTACTATGCCTGAAAAATAAAGATAGTTTGTAACCAAAAAAATTACACCAATCACCAGGCTTTTATTTGTGCAATCGTGTGCGTAAAGCGCATGATAAATAATCAGTCTTTGCCTGTTGAAGTTAATTGCAGCAATTGGTTTTGATGTATAAAATGTTGCCAGCAAGTTGCCCAATGGTATTCAGTACAAGAGGGCGACGCAACGATTTACCACATTGATTCACTGCCCGGACAAAAATTTTTATTTACTTATTCATATTTGTAGAGCCCAATTAAAAAGACTTGCCAGGTTTAAAAAGGCTTGCTGTTAATATATACTTTAGCGAATGACAACATGACACTGTAATAAATTTATTGCCTATTTTTGCACCCTAATTTTAATAATGGATACTTTTTTAACAGCAGATACGAAGCAACATGATGAAGCAAGGCAGGGTGAAGCATTTGCGCCAATTTTGGTACAACCCAATCTTTACAAGAAACGGTTTTACATTGAAAGTTATGGATGTGCGATGAATTTTGCTGACAGTGAGGTGGTGGCTTCTATTTTACAAAAAAATGGTTTTGGTGCTACAAAAAATTTTGAAGAGGCAGACCTTATTTTTGTAAATACCTGCTCTATCAGGGACAAGGCTGAGGCAACGGTGCGTAAAAGATTAACGGAATTCAGGAAAGTTAAAAAAAATAATTCCGGTTTGTTGGTAGGAGTATTGGGATGCATGGCTGAGCGGCTGAAGGAAAAATTTTTAGAGGAAGAAAAACTGGTGGACATGGTAGTGGGCCCCGATGCTTACCGTACATTACCTGCCCTTATTGAAGAGGCCGAAACCGGCCAGAAGGCGGTGAATGTATTATTAAGCAGGGATGAAACCTACGCAGATATTGCACCCATCCGCCTGAACAGTAATGGCGTGAATGCTTTTGTGAGCATCATGCGTGGCTGCAATAATATGTGTTCATTTTGTGTGGTGCCATTTACCCGTGGCCGTGAAAGGAGCAGGGATGCGGATTCAATCATCAATGAATGTAAAGAATTATTTGAGCAGGGATATCGTGAAGTAGTTTTGCTGGGGCAAAATGTTGATAGTTATTATTGGGCAGCCTCATCAAACTCTTCCAAAGCAGGCGTTGTTACTTTTTCCATGCTGCTTGAAATGGTTGCACAGATTAATCCCTTGCTAAGGGTACGTTTCTCCACCTCACATCCAAAAGATATTACCGACGACGTTTTATTTACCATAGCCCGGTATGATAATATCTGTAATTATATTCACCTACCGGTGCAAAGTGGCAGCAGCAGAATATTACAATTGATGAATCGTACCTACTCAAGAGAGTGGTATATCGCCAAAATAAACCGTATCCGGGAGATCATACCCGACTGTGGTATATCAACCGATATGATTACTGGTTTTTGTACCGAAACCGAAGAAGACCACCAGCAATCTTTAAGCCTGATGGAATATTGCAGGTACGACCTGGCGTATATGTATTTTTATAGCGAGCGCCCCGGAACACTTGCTGCAAGAAGATTTAAGGAT
>JANMVB010000598.1:0-1775 GCA_031392305.1 Ferruginibacter sp. | reverse complement strand
GAGTAGGCAAAAATGGAACGGATATTAGCATTTCTATGCTCTTTGTTGATGTCATTAAATTTATTAAACTCCCTTTCACCGGCTGCAAAACCCTGTACAATGGCCATGCCGGTAATATGCTCCTGCACAAAAGCATTTAACTGGGCTACGGCATTGCGTACCCGAATAAATGACTTGTTCACACTTTCCTTAAAAAACCAGGTGGCAATAATCAGTGCAGGGAAAGGCGCCATACAGATAAGCGTCAATTTCCAGTCAACATAAAACATATAACCCAGCACTGCAATAATGGACAAAAAATCAGCAATGATCGGTATCAACCCATCGCTAAAAATATCATTGATAGCTTCAATATCATTAATGGTACGTGTGGTGAGGGTGCCAATCGGCGTTTTATCGTATTGAGAAAGATTAAGGCTGATTACTTTTTTGTAAGTAGCCACTCGCATGTCTTTTACCACACTTTGGCCAAGCGAAGCAGTAAAAAAACTAAATACAAAACGGCAGGCGGTTTCTATCATTAACAATGCAAGCTGAATAACAGTGATGCCTATAACAACCTGTGCTGCTCCCTTTAGAAAACCAACATGAGCGCCGGGCTGCAACCCATTATTAATAGTTACCTGTATAAGCCAGGGCCTTATGGGAGAAATAACTGCTAAAAAAACAGCCAGGAAAAGCGACCAGTAAAATTTGCTTTTGTAAGGGGTTGCAAAGTAAAAAACCCTGCGTAATAATGAAAAATCGAATACCTTCTTTGCGTTAGCCGGTTCACTCATGCGGCAAAGTTAATAAGATTGTGAAATGAAAAGGTGGCAATAGTATGCAGTTGCTTTTTCGATTGATAAATGGAAAAATATGCAACCTGGCTTTAATGAAAGTTTTTATTGTTTCACTGAAATACTTCGGGATTTCGCAATAACTTTTTTGTCCCGGTTTCAGTAACAATGGTCAACATCGTTGTGTCACTCACTGGAGCGTCATACCAATGTGGATCTTTACCTGCCCCATATGATGAGCAAAATAGTTTTACTTAAATCAATTAACCGTTCAAAGATTTGTAATGATTTTTTATGAAATCTAAAACCTATCAAGACATAAATATATTGTGGGAAAGGGTCCCCATAGTTATGCGGTACAAGGGAGTGACACAACGATGTTGCCCAATGAACCTTAGCCCGTGCAACAATTTTTATAAAAAGAAAAACATAAAGCATACAGCATTTTTTACTGCTCTTTTTCCATTTGCTTGTTATATGCTTTGATAAATATGGCGCCGAGATTTTTATAGGGCGGCACATAATCATCCCAGCTTTCCCTCATGCTTTTATTGCCATCACTGTAAAATAATTTTGTGAGGGAGGCCCACATATCTTTCCATACCAGCGTTTTGCCGGAAGCAATAGCCTGGTTAAGATAATTGAGCACAGGCCGGTTGATATCGCCTTTGCCAATTTCTTTGGTGGATATAATATGTGCATCGGGACAAGTGCTGATAATCTGGTTGAGATTTTGGTAACCACCGCATGAACCCAATACAACAATTTTAGCATCTGCAGCCATCCTGTCGATGGTACGGGGCAGCCAATAGCTATGGCCACGATGTACTACTACCGCCGGCTGCAAATCATTTCTTTGCAGGTACCTGCCCAAATGGATTTGTGCAGTATCATCCAAATTTTTATCGTTATTGAGGGGGCGGTTGGCATATATCCAAACTTTTTTACCACTGAGTGATTTTATTTCAACCCACTCCGGCTTCATGGTAATCTTCC
>JANMVB010000648.1:0-4216 GCA_031392305.1 Ferruginibacter sp. | reverse complement strand
AGCAAATACAATACAAAATCGCTGGGGAAATTAAAATTTAATATAGAGGTAGTGGCACTGGCAAAAGTTGAAGAACTGTACCAGTATTTATTTTAACTTACACAATGCAGGTTAGTTTGGAGATGATGAAAAACCCCGGGTTTGCTGCGTGAGGGATAGGAGCGGAAAGCCCGGAGCGTAGCGAGGACTTGCAGCGGATAGCCCGACCCGTAGGGGCACGCCAAAAAAAATATTATAATTAACAAAAAAGAAATGAAATGCATTTTTTGTCCGGGCTGAGAAACAATGAGGGGCATTGTTGCGTCGCACACTTGTACTTATACCAATGTGGATCTTTAATCATTAACTACACTAGTTTTTATGCCGCTGCTTAAAAATTTATTTAACGACACCCTCCATCTTTTTTACCCTCACATTTGCACAGGTTGTGGCAGCGACTTATTACCTGAGCCTAATTTACTTTGCCTCAGGTGCATTACCAATTTGCCTCACACACATTTTGCGCAGCACTCAAACAATCCAATTGAAAAAATATTTTGGGGCAGGATACCCTTGATAGCTGCACACAGCGAATTTTATTTTGCAAAAGAATCTTTGATCCAACAACTGATTCACCAACTGAAGTATAAGAATAATCAACAGGTTGGTATTTACCTTGGTGAATTGATGGGTGCAAGCTTAAGCAACAGCAATCGTTTTAAAAATCTTGATTGCCTCGTTCCTTTACCACTCTATCCGGATAAAGAGCGAAAACGGGGTTACAACCAGGCAGCGGTTATATGCCAGGGAATGTCTGAAGTAATGAATGTGCCCGTGCTGATTGGTAATATAGTGCGAAAGCGATTTACAGAAACGCAAACAAAAAAGCACCGCACAGAACGTTGGGAAAATGTAGCCGGAAGTTTTATTTCAAATAACGTAAAAGAATTGGAGGGTAAAAATCTACTGTTGATAGATGATGTAATTACTACCGGCGCCACCCTCGAAGCCTGTGGCAGTGTGATAACAAATATAAACGGGGCCAGGTTGAGTATTGCAACATTAGCAACAGCTACCAAATAAACAAGATAAAGCCAGGCTTGCCTGCTAATGAATTAACGCTAATTTTAAACAATGAAAAAAGCAATATCATTTTTTGTTAACCGGTATTTGCTGTATTGCCTTTTATCTGTATTCATATTCATCACAGCATCTTCCTGCAAAAAAGATAGTTTCATCACAAGTAGTGATGCCCGCATTTCAACCAGTGTAGATAGCTTAAAGTACGATACGGTTTTTACCAGCATTGGTTCCATTACCCAATCATTTAAAATCAGCAATTTGAATAATCAAAAATTATTGCTGCAAAAAGTAAAGTTAATGGGTGGGGCTACATCCTCATTTAAAATAAATGTAAATGGCCATGCTGCAACTGAAGCAACTAATATTGAAATAGAGGCAGAAGATAGTATGTATGTATTTGTTACGGTAAATATTAATCCCAATACTGCAAATCTTCCTTTTATTGTAAGGGATAGTATTGAGATCTCGTATAACGGCAACCTTCGCTATGTACAACTTGAAGCATTTGGGCAGAATGCAAATTTTTTACGTAACAAAATAATAACGGGAAATATAACCTGGCCCAATAATCTACCGTATGTTATTCTTGGCAGTTTAGTAGTTGACACTACTGCATCACTTACAATAGAGCCGGGTTGCAAAATTTATTCACATGCAAATGCACCCATTATTGTAGATGGTAGCTTTACTGTAAACGGCACTCATACAGAGCCAGTAATGTTTTCAGGCGACCGGCTTGATGAAGATTATAAAAATTTACCTGCAAGCTGGCCGGGTATTTATTTTAGGGGTAGCAGTAAAAATAATGTATTGAAATATGCCCAGGTAAAAAATGCCTACCAGGCCATAGTTGCAGAAAAACCTGCTGCAAATGCAACCCCAAAAATTATCATGCAACAGTGCATAATTGACAATGCCTATGATGCCGGCATATTTTGTGTAAACAGCAGCTTACAGGCAGAAAATTGTTTAATTACCAACTGCGGTAATAATGTACGTTTTATTTACGGAGGCAATTACAGACTTACACATTGTACTGTTGCCGGGTATCCATCTTATTTTGCACATAAAAATCCTGTATTGGCTGTTAGTAATTTTGCTTCACAAAATGGAAACACTATCACAGCCGATCTTACCGCAGTTTTTCGCAATTGTATATTTTGGGCACAAAGCGGCCCCGATGTGAATGAGGTGAATGTAGATAAGCAAGGTACTACACTATTTAACGTTACGTTCGAAAATTGCCTGTACAAAGCAAGCAACGACCCGGCCAACAGTATTTTAAAAGCCTCTATAAAAAACCAGGAGCCTTTATTCGACAGCATTGATGTTTCAAAAAGATTGTATGATTTTCATATCACAAAAAACAGCGCAGCGCCGGGTATCAATAAAGGAATAATTACCGGCCTTGCCACTGATTTTGATAACAATAGCCGCAATGTTGGATTGCCCGACCTTGGTTGTTATGAAAAACAATAATTTTGCGAACTATATTCCTTTCTAATCGTTTAAACTAATTAAATAAATATATCATGATAAAATCACTCGTAGTTGGTATTGCCTTGTTTTCATGTATGGCACAAAACAATCAGTCTGTGGAAAAAAATACAATAACTGCTATAATACCAGTCGCTGCCAAATCTATTTACGATTTTAAGGTAGAAGCCCTTGATGGCGGTACCATCGATTTCTCAACCTTTAAAGGAAAAAAAATTTTGATTGTAAATACAGCTTCAGCATGTGGCTATACCACACAGTACGAAGGCCTGGAAGCTTTGTATAAAAAATACCAGGACAAATTAGTGATTGTTGGCTTTCCGGCAAATAATTTTGGGGGCCAGGAGCCGGGCAGCAATGCCGAAATAAAGGAATTCTGCAAAAAAAATTACGGGGTTACTTTCCCAATGGCAGCTAAAATTTCAGTGAAAGGCGATGATGCGGCAGCTATCTACAAATGGCTTTGTAACAAAAGCGAAAACGGTGTATTGGATGCTGAAATAAAATGGAACTTCAATAAATTCTTATTGGATGAAAAAGGAAACCTCCTCTCAAAATTTGATAGCAAAGTCACTCCCATGAGTGAGGAAATTATCAGTAAGTTATAAACTAAAAATATATTTCTACCTGCATCCGGAGTTTAAAAGCTCCGGGTGTTTTTTTTATTTTACTTTGCGCTGTGCAATTCGAAAAAATTATAGGCCAAAAAGAAACCAAAGAACAACTGGTACAAATGGTGCAGCATAACCGCCTGAGCCATGCGTTGTTGTTTTTAGGCAAAGAAGGCACCGGTGCTTTATCCCTTGCAATGGCTTTTGCCCAATATGTAGTTTGCGAAAAGGTAAATGGAAAAAACAGTTCAAAAGCGGAGCCTTCCCTCTTCGGCATCCCTGAACCACCGGAGGCACCACAAATAGTAAATGATTCATGCGGTGTTTGTGCTGCATGTACCAAAGCCAATAAGTTTGTTCACCCGGATATTCATTTTTCTTATCCCGTTATTCCAAAAAAGCCTGGTGATAAACCCATCAGCACCGATTACATCACCGATTGGCGTGAATTTATTTCACTTAACCCTTATGGCAATGCTTACGATTGGTTACAATTCATCGATGCAGAAAACAAACAAGGCAATATCACCTCCGAGGAATGCAACGATATTACCCGTAAAATCAGTTTAAAAAGTTTTGAAAGCGAGTACAAGGTATTAATCATCTGGATGCCCGAGTATCTTACCAAGAATGGCAACAAACTATTAAAGCTGATTGAAGAGCCGCCACCACAAACACTATTTTTACTCGTGGCCGAAAATGACGAGCAGGTATTGCCCACCATCTTATCCCGTACACAACTCGTAAAAATTCCACCGCTAACAAATCTTGAAATTGAATCAGCACTTGAATTACAGGCAGGCGTACCCATTGAAAAAGCGCAGCAAATAGCTGCCCTCAGCGAAGGGAATTA
Organism: Ferruginibacter sp.; assembly: GCA_031392305.1. Lineage (GTDB taxonomy): Bacteria > Bacteroidota > Bacteroidia > Chitinophagales > Chitinophagaceae > Ferruginibacter. The sequence continues at coordinate 193 of JANMVB010000648.1, read as the reverse complement.
CCGGGAAGCACTGCAATTATTGCAGCATGTGGAAGATGATTGGCTGCTTACTGTAAGGGAATGGCTCAATCTTATCGCCAAAAAAAATCTGCCCGGCCAGGTAAAATGGATAGAAGATATCAGCAAACAAGGCCGGGAAAAACAAAAGCAATTCCTCAAGTATTTCACCCATTTATTGGAGCAGGCAGTTCGC
>JANMVB010000578.1:0-5751 GCA_031392305.1 Ferruginibacter sp. | reverse complement strand
AATGCAGGTGCCTGAGTGGCTGGTAAGTATGATTTATAAATGCCTGGAAAAAAAACCTGTAGATCGTTTTTCGAATGGGGTTGAGCTGCATGAATATATAGTACGCAACAGTATTTTAGCATCAGGCAACCTGGAGTGGGGAACAGACAGGATTATAAAACTGGAGCAGGAAAATGAAAGGCTGGTGAATGAAAATAAAGCTTTGCAGGAGCAGGTTTCTGCTTTTGCAAATATGAAGCCGGGGCAGGTTGAAAACCTGCTACGAACTTCAGCAAACGGAACTGGTTTTCCTGCAAAGAAATCCGCGATGAGCCTGCAGAATTTATTAATGATTTTGGGGTCGCTTGCGGTGATTGCAATTGTGGCGGTGTTGTTAATAAACCGCAATAATGCTCAACTTCAAAATGAAAAAGCTGTGGTGAATACCCGGAACAATACCGTTCCACTTACGGATGAGCAAAGCTTTCGTTTAAAAAATGCCCGCAATTTTTTATTAAATGGCAGGATAGCAGAAGCAACTGAAATGTATAAAACCCTGGCCATGCAGGATATCGCAGAAGCCATGTATGAATATGGCAACCTTACTTTACTAAACAATAGTAATAAAGCAAATTGTGCGGAAGCTATGGACTATTTAAGAAAGGCGGTGCGTAAGGGTTATACACCTGCTAAAAGAACAGTAGGGATGTTGTATTCTTTTGCCGCAGATACGCTGGCATTAAAACAAAAGGGTTACCAGGGCTGCGATTTTAATGTTGATATTCGTAATGGTGCAAAGCTATTGATGGAGGCTACACTGCAAGGCGATAGCACCGCAGGTGTACTGTTGGATGAACTGAATATAAAGTATGGGATGAGGTAGATATTTTATAGGATTAGTCATTTTGTCCTCAAACCTTTATTATTTTGTTTGAGCGTTCATTTTCTTTTTTCTTGATAAAAAAAAGAAACAAAAAAAATCAAGGCTGCGAATAGAAAGGCTGAAAATTTCTACATTAGCCTAAAATCAAGGAACTCGCAGCAAAGAGTTCAATGATGTGAAGCTTATGCCCGGCTCAAACAACCTTGATTTCTTAACGGCTTATGTTGAAATTTTCTAGCACTTTTTCTTCAAGGCCGTTCCTTCATTATTTTGCGAAGTAAATGCCTAATCCTATATTTTTATTTAAAACTACCACCCGTAACCTCCTTAAGTTTTTCAATTAAAGATTTACCGGCAACAGTAAAGAAATCATCTGCGGAAACATTTTCCAGGCCTTGTAATGAAAAGGGAAAAAAACAGGTTACTTTATTTGCTGAAAGATCAATAACGAAAATTTCCATACTTAGCCTGCCAATAATAAAGGTTCCGTTTTGTGCTACAAAAGGCTTTGCTACATCTGTAATACGTACCATTATTACATATTGAATAGCAATACCTTTCTTTATATTTTCTTCAAAAGTTTCTGCCGCCTTGGATTTTGGTGAAGCCAATGAACCGTTGTGCCAGGCAAATACGACTGATAAATGTTTGCTTAAATATAAATCAAAGGGCTCCGTATTTTTTTCAGCAAGAATGTCGTTCTCCATCAATATATCTGTATTTTCAGGAACAGAATTAGCCTTTACACTATTATCCTCATTTCCATAAACCGGCTTTGGGTAAAATGTTGCAATACAACTATCAGCCGTGATTGAACCCTTTGCCGGTAATGCTTTTATAATGGTTTGCAAACTGCTTTGTTTACTATCAAGTTGATACTTATATTTATCAAGTACATCCTGTGCTGTTGGAATATTTATATAATAGATGGCTGCAATAAGCAGCATGGTAACCAGGATACCGCCTACAATTAATTTTTTTTTATTGCGGTTAAAAAAAGTTGTACCCGTGAAATCTTTCTTTTTCTTTTCCTTTTCAATAATCTCCAAATGTTTTATTGCAGCCAATGCCCTGTCCTTATATACTCCATTTGCAAACCGCTTTAAATAATCCTGCAAAGCTGGTATAGTATTTTGTTGTTGTGCATAGGTCCAAACTTTATCTTCCTCATTGTCTTCTCTTTTTTCAAGTTTCAATGCTTTTAGTAGCAGGTTAAAACCGGCAGTATAATTTTTTGAAAAGTCAATATGTTGCATCCGTCTTATACGAAAAGGGATGATGCATTCTTCCATCAAAACCGGGATAATTATTTTGTTTTCATCAAGTGCAAAGGAAATTTCGTCGAGTACATTGTTTGAAACTACTGAGCGGGGAGAAAGTATTACCAGTAAATTTTCTGAACCCTTCAAGGCTTTTTCTACCTCAGCATCCCAGCGCATTCCTGTAGGGATGTCAAGCTGATCTAACCAGATATTTGCACCTGCCTCTCTTACATCTGTTGCAATTTTTAATGCAAATTGTGCATCAGACCTGGAGTAACTAAAAAATGTTGTAGCAGCCATTTGTAACAGATAGGTGTAAAAAACAAGATACAACAAATTGCAATTAATTTAATTCAATTGGAGTGCAGGAACATGTATCAAAGCAAACGGCTTGTGAACAATTGATGGATATCTCCTAATCACTTAATGTATTCTTAACATAGGATTTTTAAGAAATCGAATTACCTTTTGAGAATGGAAATAGTTTTATCAGTATTAGGTGGCCTGGGATTATTCCTTTTTGCGATTTCAAATCTTGCCGATACTTTGAAAGCTGCATTGGGGAATAATATTAAAAAGTGGATTGGTAAACTCACTACTAATCTTTTTACAGCTATAATTACAGGCACAGTTGTTACCCTTATTCTTGATTCTTCCTCGGCAGTTATTATAATCACCATTGTGTTGGTTAAAACAGGTGTGATTACTTTCCGTCAATCAATGGGCATTATATTGGGCGCAAATATAGGAACTACATTTTCCAGCCAATTAATTGCTTTAAATATTGGCCAATATTCTCCTATCCCAATTTTTATTGGATTGTTGCTAAGTTTTCTTGCCCGTTCAGAAAAATTAACCAATACGGGCAAGAGTATACTTTACTTCGGCATTTTATTTTTTGGACTATACACAATGGAAAGAGCCGTAGAACCTTTACGGAATAACAGTAAATTTTTAGAATGGATGACAATGCTTGAAAATCCGGTGAGGGGCGCAGGTACCGGGGCAATTGTTACCTTAATTATACAGTCATCGTCAGCTACCGTGGGCATGGTTATCACACTGGCTAAAAAAGGGCTCTTAAGTTTAGGTGCTGGTATAGCAGTAATGCTGGGGGCAGAACTGGGCACCTGCGCAGATACTTTGATGGCCACTATTGGTGCCGACAGGCAATCTTTAAAAACAGGAATTTTTCATTTATTTTTTAATGTTGTTTCAATTACCCTTGGGCTTATTTTTTTCACCTGGTTTGTACAACTGATTGTACTTATATCAGCCAATGCTAACCTGGAGCAGAAAATAGCCAATGCCCACATGGTTTTTAATCTCCTGGGTGTATTACTTTTTCTGCCTTTTATTAATGTAGCTGAAAAAATGCTGAATAAAATATTACCGGATAAAAAAATATTACAGGAAAGTGAATCGTAAAAATATCTGATTAATAATGTTCAATCTGGTTATTATTCTTTGCAACATATAAAAAACAAATACATTTTTTATCCAGGCTGTGATGCAGTGTGCAACATTGTTGCATCGCCCTCTTGTACTGCATACCAATGGGGATCTTTAATTGTGTTATAAACTTTAATTATTGTCCCCCTTTTGGAACATCCCGATTTTTCGGGAAGGGGATAGGGGCATAATTGCAGATTACATGAATTAATGAAACCTATTGAAATAATACAGGTACCAAAAAAATCAGCTCCCATAAAATCAGGTACCAGCAGCTTATCTTTGCCTGATAACTAAACAATTCGGATGCTTACCAATAAAAGTGCGGCCATCAGTTTTATCTTTATTACCTTATTGATAGATGTTACTGGTATTGGGCTCATCATACCCGTAGTACCGGGGCTCATTGAACAACTGATTAAAGGTAACATTAGTGATGCCTCCCGCTATAGTGGCCTGATGGCTTTTGCTTATGCTTCTATGCAGTTTTTATTTGCACCATTGTTGGGCAACCTCAGTGATAAATATGGAAGAAGGCCCATCCTTCTTTTGTCCCTGCTCGGATTGGGTATTGATTATATTTTTCTTGCGCTTGCTCCCACCATTGGCTGGTTGTTTGTTGGCCGTATCATTGCTGGCATTGCAGGTGCAAGTTTTACCACTGCCACAGCATATATAGCTGATATAAGCACGGCTGAAAACCGATCTAAAAACTTTGGTATGGTGGGTGCCGCCTTTGGACTGGGCTTTATTCTTGGGCCGGTTATAGGTGGTTTTCTCGGTAACTATGGTGTGCGTATCCCTTTTATTGTAGCTGCTGTTTTAAGCCTGATCAATTGCCTGTATGGATATTTTGTACTGCCGGAATCCCTGGCGCCGGAAAACAGGCGGCCGCTCAACTGGAAAAAAATCATTCCAATATCTTCGCTGCTTTATTTAAAGAAATACACTGCTGTAACCGGCCTCTTTTTATCATTTTTTTTAATTTACCTGGCGGCCAATGCAGTACAAAGTACCTGGTCTTTTTTTACCATCAAAGAGTTTAACTGGAGCCCAAAAATGATCGGCTTATCGCTGGGGTTAGTAGGGTTGTTGGTGGGTGCAGTACAAGGCGGTTTAATACGTATTGTTAATCCAATACTGGGAAATAAAAAAAGCATTTATATCGGGATAGCGTTTTATACCATTGGCTTGTTCTTATTTGCATTTGCCACGCAAAGCTGGATGATGTTTGTATTTTTAGTGCCTTATTGCCTCGGTGGTATTTGCGGCCCCGCATTACAATCTATCATTTCGGGGCAGGTGCCACCAAATGAACAAGGGGAATTACAGGGAGGGCTTACAAGTATTATGAGCCTGACAAATATTATAGGCCCGGTTTTAATGACTGGTTTATTCTCTTATTTTACCAAACCTTCTGCACCTGTACAGTTTGCAGGCGCAGCATTTTTTTTAGGTGGAATTTTGATGGCATTAAGTTTGTTTTTTGCCTACCGAACTTTACGTCATAATCCCAACATTACATAATCAACCCAATCAATTATGTTCAGCCAAATCAGCGACTTTAAGCATGTTTTTTTTATTGGCGTGGCAGGCACAGGCATGAGCGCCATTGCACAATACCTTGCAGGTATAGGAAAAAATGTAAGTGGAAGTGATCGTTATTTTTTACCCGGTACGTTTAATGAAACAAAGGAAAAACTGGAGGCTGAAGGCATACAATGTTTTTTGCAAAATGGTGAAGGCATCACACATGCTACGGAATTGGTAGTAGTTTCCACCGCTGTGGAAGAAACCGTATTTGAAGTGCAGAAAGCGAAGGAATTAAATATCCCCATTATTAAAAGATCGGAGCTGCTTGCACTTATTGCTACCAGTAAAAAGACCATAGCAGTAGGAGGTACCTCCGGTAAAAGCACCACCAGTGCAATGCTTTTTGATATACTGCAATTTGCTGGTTTACACCCAAGCATCATCAGCGGTGCCGGGCTTGTAAGCATCATAAAGGAAGGTAAAATTGGTAATGCAAAAGTAGGAAGTGGCGATTGGCTGGTGATAGAAGCTGATGAAAGCGATGGCTCTATTGTGCTTTACAAACCACAGGTTGGGTTGCTATTGAATATTGACAAAGATCACCAGGAGGTTGATGAACTCATGAACCTGTTTGGCACTTTC
>JANMVB010000548.1:0-2144 GCA_031392305.1 Ferruginibacter sp. | reverse complement strand
ACAGGGCGGTATATTTAAAAGAAGAAGTGCAGACGTAGGGGTGTTTGGAAAAGTAAGGTTCAGCAGCAAATTCTCTATTGATTTTAATGTAAATACAGAAAATGTAAAAAACCAGGCAGGCTGGGCAGATATTTTACCCGGCGATGTTGCCACTCAAAAAGATACGGTGATATTCTCCCGCCGGGATATAAGGTCGGTAGAAAATACCCTCAATTTTAAATACAGTTTTACCAATCGCATGGGGCTCACAATGCGTTCCCGTCATTATTGGAGCAAGGTAAAACCGGTGGAGTTTTATGTATTGGATGTATCCGGCGACCTGGTAAAAAATGGCCTCAGCTATAATCAAAACCGCAACCAGAATTATAATTATTTTACGGTAGATATGGTGTACACCTGGCAATTTGCCCAGGGTAGTTTTTTTAATATTGTATGGAAAAGTATAGGTGAAGATTTTACCCGGTCCTTTGAAAAAAATTATTTTAAAAATGCCGGCAATGCCGTATCCGGCAAACAGTTTAACAGCCTTTCCCTCAGAGTAATTTACTTTTTAGATTACCTCACCATTAAGAACCGGAAAAGCATAAAAGCATAATATTCACACCAAGGAATATAGGAAAAAAATGTGTTGACAGGCATTTGTATTTCAATTAAGCATCGTTGTGTCACTCACTTGTACGTAATACCTATGGGGAGCTTTGCCTGCGTTTTGTGAAGGGTGGTTCATGTCTTCAGAACCTACTGTTGCAAATACTGTTTTCTATTACTAATATATCCACGCAAAGTTTCTTAAAGTAATCCCATACAACATACCATCTCTGCTATGAATTTTTAAAAAGTGATATAGGTATTTTACTCACAGCAGGGAGTAAGCAACTGCATGTGGTTTGGGAGGACCCGAACCATGGCGGAGGGCTGTAAATTTTCTAAAGCGGATATAATTCTCTGCAGTCTTCAACTGTAACTTCTTTGTTTTTGAATAAGATAGCACTTGAAATAATATCATGTGTCAAACAGGAATATGAGAAAATCAAATTGTCTTTAAGGACGACTTTAATATATCCGTAGTCGCTCCATGGGTTTCGGTGGCTCCATACCGGATAATGTTTTTCAATTCGTGAAATATCCTTGAAATAAATTTTATTTGTCTGTCCATATTGTGTTATTTCGAAATATGTCGGTCTGAATTTTAGCGATTTGCCTTTGTCTTGTTTGTAATAACGATAATGCAGTAAAAGTCCAGGGACTGTAATTATTGAAATTATGATAAAGAATACAGCGGACATTGATGCTGTTTCACCCCATTGAAAATATCCTGCCTTTTGGTAGCTGATAATTAATAGCGATATAAAAAGAATTATCGGTAAAGAGAAAAGAATAACTGTCCAACTAATAAACTTAAGATTTTGGTTAAATGTCATTCCCTTTATTTCCATTCAGAGGTTTGTCGTTTTTATAGCTGCTAACGTGACGATGGGCTGAAAATATATAATCTCAAGCCCGAAACCAAAGCTGACTATTGTTATTGAAGATAAAGATAATAACTAAAAGACAAAGCAGTGGTTCGTGTCACGAACCATTGATGCAAATACTGTTTTCTATTACTAATATATCCACACAAAGTTTCTTAAAGTAATCCCATACAACATACCATCTCTGCTATGAATTTTTAAAAAGTGATAAAGGTATTTTAATCACAGCGGAGAGTAAGCAACTGCATGTGGGTCGTGAAGAAAGGAACCATGGCGGAGGGTTTGTTCAATGTTCCATTTAGCTATCGGTTCGTTAAGAAACTTGTTAATTATTGAAATGGTCGCTGCAATTAAAATGCTGTCTTGTGGTGTTGTTAATTCTCCAATATACTCACCATGTCCACCAGGGATTATTGCAAGTCGTGAGTTTGAAATTAAACGGCCCATTTCACCTATATGTTCAGCAGTGGTAGCATCCCTGTCACCAATTATAATAAATGCAGGGGCTTTAATTGATTTCATTTGTGCGTCTGAAATATCAGGAAAAGATTGCATCCTTGCTACATCTCTCTCATACATTTTGTGAAGTGCATTAATATCAGGATTGATTTTCAGAAAAGCATCTTTGTATGCCTGGGGCATACCTTCAAAGGTTGTTTTTAACATCATGTC
>JANMVB010000466.1:0-4186 GCA_031392305.1 Ferruginibacter sp. | reverse complement strand
TTGCCAACCTGGTAAAGGAATTAAACAGGGATGATAAGGCGGAACTTTTGCAACCAATCATCCCTAACAAATCAGCCGGTGGCTTTTTTAGAAAACCAGTTTTTTTCATGCTGCTTATTGCTACAGTTGTTGCAATTATTGCCGGTTATTTTTTTTATTTTAACAACGATAAAAAAATAGCAAAGCCGGTGGAAGAAATAATTTTACCGGCTACTGATTCAGTAGTGAATAATAAACAAATTACTGTAACATCACCTCCACTAGTGAGTGAAAAGGAAGTAAAAAAAATACAACCACACATTGAAAAAAAGCCAACTAACAACCGTGTCAATAATAAAGTATCCATCCCTAAACCTGAAGCATTACCCGTAAACTTAAACGAAACATTTACCGGTGAATGGGCATTGGCAGAAGTAACACCAAAAGCCCGGCTTAAGAGAGGGTATATTAAAATTGAGGAAACCGAAGACCAAAAAGTTAAGATCCAAAGTAGTTTTCAATTCTATTATTTAAAAACAAACGATTCACTTTTTTTGGTTGTATTTAATGGGTTTGCAAGGTGTGCATCCTGCCTGCTAAAAGAAGATATGATTATTGCCGACAATGATGTTGCAATAGGCTCTCAAAAATTTATTATTTTAAAAAAGGATGAACCGGGAGAAGGCAAGGCCGGGGATACCACCATGGATGCAGGCTCCAACAATACTATCAGTGCGTCAGTAACTATGCGGCTTGCAGATAAAAATACCATCATAATAAAAGTGCAAAAAACAAATCCGTTTACGCTACATAGCGGTTATATCCTTAAACCTTTTGTGTACACATTCCGGTTTGTTAAAAACATTCCTTAACGCAACTGTGTGGCGCTGCGTCCGGCATAAGGCGCCTTAATAAAATCCCGAGGATATTTTTTTATGTACTTCCACAATATGCCTGCAAACTCTGTATAATCCCTCAAATGAATGCCTCGGCTTTTTACTGCTACAATAAATGCCAGGCCAAAGCTTACTGCAAAATTTAAAAACCCAATTCCTGCTACCCCAAATAAAGTGTACCACAATTCCTTCATGCTTACCTGGTTATTGAGCCCAAAAAAACCAATAGCAGTGTTAGCAGCAGAAATAGTAATATGGCGAATATCGAAAGGCAATCCGAAGGTTTTCCCAAAAAAACCTGCCATGCCTAAAAAAAATCCCAGGGCAATATTACCAAACAATGATCCCAGGTTATTTTCCAGGTAATGGATAATCCGGTACCTTCTTTTTTCGCTAAAATTATTTTTAAACGAAGAAAGGTTTCGCAACCTGTCAGCAACTTTACCATACACTACATAGTTTTCTACATACCCTGCAATGAGCCCGCTTAAAAATAAAAAGAAACCTGTAAAGCAGGCATATAACAACGCCAGTGAGTGAAAAGGTTGTTGATCCGTCAACAGTTTTTGTGCGGCTGGCCCGGCAGCAATCACCATACCCGTGCCCTTATAAAACAGCCAGGTCAAAAAATAAGTTAGCGGAAATACCACTATAAGATTACCCGTAAAAGATGCCAGTTGAGTGCGGCTAACCTTGGCCACTGTAATGGCGAGGTTTCGCAGGTCAGGCTCCTCTCCTATCTTTTGTACATCAAAAGAACTGGCTACATTATTTGCAGTGTATGCAGGTTGTTTGGTGGCCAGGGTAGAGCCGGTATCCTGTATTAAAATAAAACCCAGCGAATAGTTGGTACTATACAAAAAGCCCAGCCAGAAAGGTGCTACCGTCATTTTGCCCAACAAATTTTTTATAATGCCAATAAAAGAAATGATGATGCCACCGCCCATAGCACTTTGAAACATTTTCCAGAATTCCCGGCGGGTGGTGGTAATAAATTTCTCCCCTGTTCTGCCACCATGCTCTGCAATCTGGTATGCCAGGTAGCTGGTATTTTCACTCAAAAATTCTTTAATTGAATTTTTTCGGTTTTCGTTGTGTACTACCGTTTTAAAATATTCCACAAAACGTTCGGTATTAAAATTACTGTCAGTATCCAGCACATCGGTAATAATAAACAACCGGTCAATCTGTTGTTGCAGGCGTGTAATTATATACGTTTGCGCCAGGCTGGTACCATAAGCAATCCGCTGATCTTTTATCCATTGGATACTTTGGTTGCAGTTATGCAAAGCCTCCGTAATATTGGCCAGTAATATCCGTTGGGTATGTTCATCCATACCTTTTTTACCCAACTGCAGGTATTCGTTCACCAGCCTGTTTTGCTCAAGAAATGGAAATACAGCATCCTCAAAAATTTCATAGCGATGGGTTATTTCTTTTTCAAGCCCCTGTGTTGTTATGCGATAGCTGAGTACCTGCAATGATTGTTGCAATTGGTTAATAAGCTTAGGTTCAGTAAGGTTTATCTGCACGCCCATTCCTTCAAAAAATTGTACCCACAAGTTTTTATCGATACCCTCTACCCATATATGATCACTTTTTTTGCAAAATATTTTATTGATTACAAACAAAAAATTATCAGGGGTTTGCAATTCGGGCAGTACCTTATGCTTTAATTTACTCATTAGCTCCTGCACAAAACCACGACTGCTTACAATACCATTCTCGGTTAAAGCAATTACAATATTTGTTTTTAAAAACTGGGTAAGCAGGGCCTTTCTTAATGAAAACATAGATGTTCTGTCCTGGCTCATCTGGTAAAGCAATGCTTTAAACCGAAGCTCAGCCTGTTCTGTATCTTTTGCATTATCCGGACGAATTTTACCAATCAGCTCCACTAAAAAATCAAGGCTTCGGTTGGGGGAATGTAATGGCAATATAACAGCCTGCTGCTTTTGCGGCGGTTTTGGTATATCTTTCTTTTTTTTAGTTAGTCGCAGCATTTAGTAGCAGGGGGCTTGCAATAGTTAACGTAAAACAAACATATATTAATATGCCACTGACAATCAAATTATCTTAAAAGTTGCTTGGCAGTTTATTTGCTTCAAAATTTCAGCTTATTTTTGCCTCAATAATATTATGGCAACTTACACCAATACAAAATTTAAAGAAGACTTCGACACTGTAACCGCTACGGAAGAGTTTTGCAGCCTTATAGTGTGGAACGATGAAGTAAATACTTTTGAATGGGTTATAGAAACCCTTATTGAAATATGCGGCCACACCCAGGAGCAGGCAGAACAGTGCGCCATTATCATTGACAGTAAAGGAAAATATGCTGTAAAAGATGGCAGTTACGAAGTGCTGAAACCCATGTGTGATGCCATTACCGACCGTGGCATCAATGCTACCATTGAAGTTATTGCGAGTTAAAGCCTTCAATCGATTTTTAAATGTTATTTACTGTAAGCGTTATTAAGTAGTTGTTTTAATTTTTTTGTCCGGGCATTTGATTTTCAATTAAACATCGTTGCGTCGCACTCTTGTACTATATACCTGGTGGCAACTTTTCCCACAGTATATTTTGATTATTGTTCCTGCTAAAATTTGTTACAACATCCATGGTTTTTCTTGGTACTGATATACAATTTCCGCCTGTAGAAACGGCTGATGAAGATGGCCTGCTTGCAATGGGTGGAGATCTTTCTATTGAAAGGTTATTGCTGGCATACCGCAGTGGTATATTTCCCTGGTACAACGAAGATGAGCCGGTAATGTGGTGGAGCCCAGACCCACGTTTTGTGCTGTTACCCAAAAATTTAAAAGTAAGCAAGAGTATGCAAACGGTGTTGCAGAATGGTAAATTTCGTTTTACCATCAACCGTGCGTTTCAACAGGTAGTACAAAATTGCAAAACCATCAGCAGAAAAAATCAGGAAGGCACCTGGATATCACCCGCTATACAAAACGCCTACATGCAACTACACCAGCTTGGCCATGCACACAGTGCCGAAGCATGGATGAACGGAGAATTAGTAGGTGGATTGTATGGCATAAGAATGGGCAATGTTTTTTTTGGGGAAAGCATGTTTAACAAAGAAAGCAACGCCAGCAAGTTTGCTTTTATAAAATATGTGCAGCAGTTAAAAAAGGAAGATGTTTCGTTAATTGATTGCCAGGTGTACACCACACACCTCGAAAACCTTGGCGCAGCAATGATTACACGTGAAAAATTTATGCGGATGCTGGGGCAGAATTTGTAGCAGAGGATATTTGCTTTATTACAAAGGGTTGCCAACCTTTAAAAGGTT
>JANMVB010000445.1:0-2571 GCA_031392305.1 Ferruginibacter sp. | reverse complement strand
GCCAAAAGTTACGAGGTCAACACCCACCTTATTCATAATATCAACCATGTGGCGGCCATTCACTCTTTGCCCGTCAATTTTTGTGGTGCCGATTACAGAAGGGCTAACAAAATCACCCGCCATTACCACGAAGGTTTGGTACCGGGCTTCGTGTTGCTTTACCAGCGTGGCTACCCTTGCCATGCCACCAACCTTGCCCTGGCCAAGCGCCCCTATTTCGTACACATCATTCAATTGCAGGATGCAAATAGTATCGGTTGCCGCCTGCGCAAAAGCGGCGCAATAAAAAATAATAACGCAGGCAGAGAGGCAAAAAATACGTTTCATAATTGTAAAATTTTAAGGTGCTTAAAGATAATATTTCCTATGAATACCTTGAAAGGGAATGACCGGTACCATGGTGGTATTTAAAGTAGAATGATTAAATTCTTACTGCTAAAATAAATTTTGATATCCATGCAAATAATTTACACCGGAAAACATCCTGCCATGGTTGCACCCTACGTATGTTTTACGGTTATGGTTGCCACCAGCCGAAAATAAACATACTGCCCAAAACTCAATCTGGCAAGGGATTAGCAGCCATTAAACCCCACGACTCTTTGTAGAATATACTGCTCATATTCTTGCAAACGTTTCAGGAATCCCACTATCTGCGGGGGCATAACTTTTGTCCATCTATATAATACATCATTTAAAATTTATTATCATGAAACACTTTCTTCTATTATTTTTTTTAGCAGCCAGTTTTTTTGCGTGCACAAAAACTGATCAGTCCGAAAGCCTGGCAGTTGTATCAGAAAATGCAGTAAGCATCGGCGAAGGAACCCGGGATAATATTATGCCCAGGGTATTGAACAATAAGTTGAATTATCCCTGGGAAATTTTATGGGGACCTGACAATTTCATTTGGTTCACAGAAAGGGAAGGCAGGGTAAACAGGATGGATCCCAAAACGGGCCAGGTTATAAAAGTAGCTACCATCGGCGATGTTAAAACTACTACCCCATTTAATGGTTTACTGGGCATGGTATTGCACCCGGATTTTAGCATGCATCCCTATGTGTTTGTAGTGTACAATTATGATAAGGCTGGCCAATACCTGGAGAAGGTAGTACGTTTTACTTACAACGGCACCACCCTCACAAATCCCCTGATCATTGTAGATAATATACTTGGAAAGATAGGGCCACCTTTTATACACAACGGAAGCAGGCTGGTAATTACACCTGATATGAAATTATTTATTTCCACTGGTGATGCCAATATATTATCGCTGCCGCAGGATAAAAATTCACTCAACGGTAAAATTTTAAGAGTGAACCTTGATGGAAGTATTCCTGCAGACAACCCTTTCAATAACGCTGTATGGAGTACGGGCCAAAGAAACCCGCAGGGCATGGTATATGCAAATGGTATCTTATATAGCTCTATGCATGGATTAACTACGGACGATGAAATTAATATTATTGAGAAAGGAACAAATTATGGATGGCCCAATGTGGAAGGCTATTGCAATCTTCCTGCGGAGATGATATTTTGTGCTGCTAATAATATAAAAGAGCCCATCTATGCATGGAGCCCTGCCATCGCACCAGCCGGTATTGATTTTTACGGTAATGATGGCCCCATTACCCAATGGCAGAATTCCTTACTGGTTGCCGTATTGAAAGATAAGAAACTCATCCAGCTAAAACTGAATAGTGCCGGTACAAAAGTATTATCAGCGCATGAAGTTTTAAAGAACCGTTATGGCCGCATCCGTGATGTTGCCATATCTCCGGATGGCAAAGTATATATCTGCACCGACAATGGAGATAACAAGGATATGATCGTTGAATTGAAAAGAGTAAATTAAAGTCTGCATAATTTTAGAAAGATCATTTTTAAGAAGCCCCATCTTAAAAATGATCTTTTTGTTTATATATTTTTTACGTCATCAGCCCTGGCTTATCCGCCCCTCCCGAATGGCAAATGGTGGTTTTTACAGCACGGTATTCCCCTGACACGGCTCCCCTACTCCATTAATCTATATCACAAATGGGGCTACCTTTATCCATCATACGCAATAAAAAATAAATGAACGAACCCCTATTATCCGTAAGAGAAATACAACAAAGCGATGTGCCGCTGATAACGGATTACTGGCTAAATGCAACGCCGGAATACCTGCACGCAATGGGTGTTGACCTTGCTAAAATGCCCACCCGTGAGCAATGGCTGAACATGTTGCCCGGGCAGTTAAACCAACCTTACCACCAGAAGCAATCCTACTGCATTATTTGGCTGGCTGATGACGAACCGGTAGGCCACAGCAACGTAAACAAAATAATTTTTGGCGAAGAAGCCTATATGCACCTGCACATCTGGTATGCACCCATCCGCAAGATGCATGCAGGCACTGCCCTCATAAAAATGACGCTCCCTTATTTTTTTACCAACCTGCAATTAAAAAAGATTTGCTGCGAACCTTATGCGCTAAACCCTTCGCCCAATAAAGCGCTGGCTAAAGCCGGTTTTACATTTATTAAGGAATACATCACTACACCCGGCACCTTAAATTTTGAACAG
>JANMVB010000425.1:0-1711 GCA_031392305.1 Ferruginibacter sp. | reverse complement strand
TATGCATCGAAAAACATGTCGGAAACATTTATACAAATGTTGAAAGACGGCGGAGTAAATTTTCGTTTTTTTGAGCCCTTGTTTAAAGGCAATAATTTTTATTTTGGCCGGAGGTTGCACCATAAATTAACGGTGGTGGATAGCGCCATAGCTTTAACGGGAGGTATCAATATTGGTAACCATTACAACGATTTTCCCGGCCACCCCGCCTGGCTTGATTTTGCCCTGTATGCTGAAGGCGCAATTGCAAAAGAGCTATGTGTACTCTGTTGTAAAACCTGGAAGGGATTTAAGCCAGGTACAAACGTTACCCCATGTAAAAACAGCTATCAAATTATAAATGAACCGGAACTAGCGCTGGTGCGTATGCGCAGGAATGATTGGGTAAACAGCAAGAACCAGATATCGAAAAGTTATATTGAAATGATGACGAAGGCTAATTCGCATATTTCAATTCTATGCAGTTATTTTTTACCGGGAATAATTATCAGGAAGACCATTAGAAAAGCTATTGAAAGGGGCGTAAAAGTAAAAGTAATTGTAGCCGGAAAATCAGACCTGGTGATTGCAAAAAATGCAGAACGTTTTATGTACGATTGGTTGCTGCGGAACGGTGTAGAATTGTTCGAATACCAACACAATATACTTCA
Organism: Ferruginibacter sp.; assembly: GCA_031392305.1. GTDB lineage: Bacteria > Bacteroidota > Bacteroidia > Chitinophagales > Chitinophagaceae > Ferruginibacter. The sequence continues at coordinate 1,061 of JANMVB010000425.1, read as the reverse complement.
TGGTAAAATTGCAGTTTGTGACGGCAAATGGCTCACCATCGGATCGTACAATATTAATGATATTAGCGCTTATGCAAGTGTAGAACTAAACCTGGATGTTAACAATATCACGATAGCAACAGAGGCAGAAAATATGCTGGATGCTATTATTGAAAAAGACTGCATTCAAATTTCGAAAGAACAACATGCCAATTCTAAAAATATATTGAGGCAGTTCTTTCGCTGGTGTTCGTACCTGTTATTCAGGGCTGCATTTCTTTTATTTACATTTTATTTCAGGCAGCGGCGTTAGATACCGCCAATTCGGCGGAGTAAAGATTGGATGATATCCCAATCCCATTTTGCAAAGCGGCCACGCTGCACTACAAGCACATTTGCTTTTGGATATTGGAGGTAATAATGAAAAGCAAACTTTTCTTTTGGATCGTGCCAGCCAATTACCTGCCCAAAACGAAGATCATTAAACACAAGGGTATCCTGGTAATATTCTGCCGTATAATAGTTTTGTGAAAATCGCTTTAACTTCTTAAGATCCGGCGCTGTAGCAAAGGGCGCAAACAATTGTTCATTACGGGGAAAATATTCAAAATTCATCTGCTTTCTTTTATCGAATATGCTACGAAACCCAACATAGTAGCCACTGTCGCCGGCTGCTACCACATACCATAGCCAGTTTTGCAACGGAGCCGGGGTAGTGAAATAATTATTATAGATAATCTTTTCATTTTTTAAAATTTGCTTAACCTCATTGTTTATAATTAATTTATTTATTACACAATAGCAGAGGTAAACCCCACTCATAAAAAGGCCAAACTTCCACCAGAATTTTCTTTTAGAGCTACGCCGTTTTAGCAATAGCAACGCTGCAAAGGCAATACCCGACCATATTGAAAAAAAAGGATCAGCCACATAAATAGAGTTGAACGAAATTCGGTAATGACTGAAAGGTTCAAACCAACCCACCCCGTAATTATTAAAAGCATCCAGGAAAAGATGCCCGAAAATTACAGCACCAAAAAAGTATAGCCAATGCTTCAGGGTAATATTATGCGGTCGGTGCA
>JANMVB010000365.1:0-5581 GCA_031392305.1 Ferruginibacter sp. | reverse complement strand
AATGTGATGGCGAACATGGCTACGATGCCGATGATTTCTGTGTTCATAATTAGAAGGTTGATGGTTTAGGGTAAAAGGTTTAAGTGAGAAAGTGTCGGGGTTTTACCCTGCACCTTACACCTTATACCACTTACCTTTTTTAAAATTTTTCTGGTTTTATAAGTACATAACAGATGTAACCAAAAACCATAATTGCCAGGATGAATAATGCTGTCATTGTTTATTTTTTTAGATGGGCTTAGATTTTATCGAAGAAATCAATTGATTTGAAAAACAAGACGAAGCAAAGCAGCCCGGCAAGTACTAATACGATGGTTAACATGATTGAATGATTTAAAGATTTGATGCTGATGTTATTTTTTAAAGAAAAGCTGTTGATTATTTAAGCAGCCTCAATACAATTCCAGCAAGGGTACACACCAATAAAAATCCATATAAAATATGTGCCGGTGCTACTTTTCTCCTAATCAATCTTGCGTAAGTATTCATGATATTATTTGTTTTTAATTATTGATGATGACCTGTTGCCAACAATGTGCCTGACAGCAGGTTTTTTAATTATATAATCTGTAACCGTTGATGGCATTGGATTACAGCAAAAAAAGCCACTCTCAGGAGATTTGGCAAACAACAAAAAACCCTTCCGTTTTGGAAGGGTTTTATCATTTTGGGGTGATGGTAGTTTTTTATAATAGATGACAGGCCGCGGCCTGTTCCTACGTAATACCGTATTCTTCAATCTTTCTATACAGTGTGGTTAAACCGATATTTAATAATTTGGACGCTTCTGTTTTATTGCCTTTGGTATGTGCCAACACTTTTTGAATATGTATTTTCTCTACTCCAGCCAGGTCGAATGTAGAAGGCAATTGTTGATTTAATTGTGCCTGCTGCATTTCTACCGGCAGGCTATCTACATTTAATTCTGTGCCATCAGATAAAATTACCGCCCGCTCAATCACATTCTTCAACTCCCGGATATTTCCTTTCCATTGATGCTGTTGCAGGCGCTCCATAAATTCTTTACTCATCGATTTATTATTAGCGCCAAACTTTTTACCAAACATGGCAAGAAAATATTCAGCCAAAAGAGGGATATCTTTTCTCCTGTCTTTAAGTGAAGGGAGGGAGATGGTAAAAACATTTATGCGGTAAAAAAGATCTTCACGGAATTTGCCATCATTTACATCCTGCAGCAGGTTGCGGTTGGTGGCAGCAATAATACGCACATCCGTTTTAGTGTGTTTGGTATCGCCTACTTTTATAAACTCACCCGTCTCCAGCACCCGCAATAATTTTGCCTGTAAGTCAATATGCATTTCGCCAATTTCATCTAAAAAAAGTGTACCACCGGAGGCTTCTTCAATCAATCCCTTTTTATCTTTTACCGCACCGGTAAAGGCACCAGCCTTGTGGCCAAAAATTTCACTCTCCAGCAAATCTTTTCCGAATGCACTGCAATTGAGCGCTACAAAAGTGTGACCCATTCTTTTACTATTGTGGTGAATAGCTTGTGCAAATACTTCTTTGCCGGTACCTGTTTCGCCCAGCAGTAAAACAGTAGCATCGGTAGGGGATACCTTTTTTGCCATTGCTATGGCTTCAGTAATTATAGAAGAACTGCCGAGTATGCTATCAAAATTATATTGGCGGCCAACCTGCTGCTCCAACTGGCTGATACGTTTTTGAAGTTGTACTTTTTCCATGGCCCTGCTGAGCAGTGGAATAATTCTGTCATTGTCATCGCCTTTGGTAATATAATCGAAAGCGCCGTTTTTCATAGCTTGTATGCCATCCGGGATATTGCCATAAGCGGTGAGCAAAATAATTTCTACCAGGGGATAAGTAGTTTTAATGCCTGCAATAAATTCAACACCATTTCCATCAGGTAATTTCACATCGCAGAGTATTACATCTACTGCTTCTTTCTCCAAAATTTTTGCGGCAGTTTTTAAATTGCCTGCTTCTAAAACACTATAACCTTCCAGTGAGGTTATGCGTGCCAGTAACCCACGGAGTTTTACTTCATCATCTATAATTAATATTTTGCCCGTCATAATTTCAAGGTAGTTAATTTTTGCAAATTTTCTTTTTGGGGTGTGCTGTGGAATTTATGATGTAGCTCACTAAATTAATGTGTGGGGAAATTTTTTGTCCGGGCTTTAAAGCTATGTGGAGCATTGTTGCATCGCCCTCTTGTACTGAATATCTGTGGGCAGCTTTAATTGCGTTTTAAATTAAAAGGCATATAAGTTAGTTGCACCTAATACAACAATAAATATACCCTTGTATTAAAAAACAGATTGTAGTGAATATAACTATAATTCTGTCCCGGCGGGGTTTTCACTACAGTCTTTTCAAATTATAAATCTGCTCCCGTGAAACCCCGACGTAGAAAAGAGCTGCCTTCATATTGCTGACACTCTTTGCCAGTTTAAATTCTGTAGCAACTTTTTTTAAAATTGATACCCTGATAGATTTTATATTTTAAGTCCCTAACACGTCGGGGTTTCACGTAGGTGTTTTTATAACTTGTAGTTTATGCTGTGAAAACCCCGCCGGGACATAAATCATTCTAATTAGAAACAATAATAGCGGCATTGTATTTATATAAAATGTGGGAAAAGATCCCCAATGGTATGCGGTACAAGGGAGTGACACAACTATGACGCCCAATGCTTCTCAGCCGGAGCAATGAATCTTTTTAAAAAAATATTGAGTATGCTTTACTGATCTGTATAAACCCGTTTTACTTTTATTTTTGTAGCCGGAGAAACGATGAGTGGGAATTTTTCGACCAATACATTACTGCTTTCCAAACCAAAGCCACGTTCTTCTGAAAGGCTTATTTCCTTTAACCAAAAATGTATTTTCATAATTATCTTTTCCATGATGGGCAATTCGTTATCCTGGCTAAGAAATTTTTCCATTACTACAAACTGAAAGTCGCCGATTATATTATTTTTTTGCTGGCTTTCGTAGCGGCTGGTGATATTTACTTCTTTGTTTACCACCAGGTCTTCCACCACTTTTCTAAACATAAGGTTGAGCCGTGGTGCCACCCTAAAACCGAGCCTGAACTCTACACGGATAATATCGTTGGGGATAATATGAGTGACAGTGTATTCGCTGGTATAAGGATCATTTAGGGTATCTACATGTATAAACCAATAGATATCTGCCTTTTTGGGTTTTTGATTTAATATGGAGTAAATGATTTTGTGCTCAATTTCCCTGGAGCTATCGGCACTGGTAAGATAAACGAGGTGAGTGGCAAATTTAGGAATGGATACATCGCTGCTGAGTTCGCCCAGGTTGCTGATGTAATTTTCGAGGCGCACAAATTCAATGTAGCGGTTTTTGATTTTACGTGCCCGGTACCAAACATACATAATCAAAAACAATGCGCCTCCTACAATAAGCGTTACAAAACCTCCGTGGGGAAATTTTTCGAGATTGGCAATTAAAAAAGCAATTTCTATTGACAGGTAAACTGCTAAAAAAACGTAAATCCAACCGGAGGCTGTGCGGTGCAATACCAGGAAATTAGCAAACAAAATAGTGGTAGCAATCATACACATGGTAATTGCCAGGCCATAAGCAGCCTCCATATTGGTAGCCTTTTGAAAATATAAAACGATGCCGCAGCAACCGACAAAAAGCATGGTATTTATACCCGGCACAAATAGCTGCCCCTTTGCTTCTGTAGGATATTTTATTTTCATTTTTGGCCAAAGATTCAACCGTATGGCTTCGCTGATTAATGTAAACGAACCACTGATGAGCGCCTGGCTTGCAATGATGGCAGCAATGGTGGCGATTATTATCCCGATGAGCACAAACCACCCCGGCATAATTCCGTAGAAGGGGTTGAAACCTTTCACAATCATTTCTTCAGAAATAATTTGCCCGCCGTGGTGCGACAAGAGCCATGCACCCTGGCCAAGGTAATTTAAGATAAGGGTGCTTTTTACAAATATCCACGACATACGGATATTGTTTTTTCCGCAATGCCCGAGGTCAGAATAAAGCGCCTCGGCCCCGGTAGTACATAAAAACACTGCACCTAATATCCAAAAACCCTGGGGATAATTTGTAAGCAGATTGTAAGCGTAGTAAGGATTGAAGGCTTTGAAAATATGGATGTCGTCGAAGATATGTACGCAACCCAAAATCCCCAGCATGAGGAACCAGATGGTCATTACCGGCCCAAAAAATTTACCAATTGAAGCTGTACCAAACTGCTGTACAAAGAATAATAATGTGAGTATGGCTAGTACAATCATTACAATCCGGGCATTGGAAATATCATGAAAGGCTTCAATATTGCGCAAGCCTTCGATAGCTGAAGTAACAGATATGGGAGGGGTGATCATTCCATCAGCCAACAATGCAGCCCCACCAATCATTGCCGGGAATACAAGCCATTTTCGCCTTCTCCGGACAAGAGCAAAGAGGGAGAATATTCCACCTTCTCCCCTGTTATCGGCACGAAGGGTGAGTATAACATATTTTATGGTAGTTTGTAAAGTGAGCGTCCAGATAACACAGGATAAAGCACCTAATATCAATTGCTCGGTTACTTCCTTGTCTTTTATAATTGCGTTTAAAACATAGAGCGGCGAGGTGCCGATATCTCCGTAAATAATCCCAAGGGCAATAAGCAAACCTGCTGCGGTAACTTTATTAGAATTTATATTCAATTTTTATAATAATTTTTTAAACTTTCACAATTAATTAAACAGTGATTTACGTAACCGGACCGATAACATTGCCGTGCTCAAATAATGACAACTATCTTCAGGTACGAATCAACAATTGCTCAAAGATTTTTCGTAGGTCAAGCATTTAAGGAACTTGCAATCCCTGTACCAACCATTAGCCATAACTTCAAAATAATTTTTCGTTATTAATATAAGGCAATCATTTTAAATCATACCAGTTAACTATAACGATACAAATTGAAATATAATTATACGGCAGTAAGAATTTTTGAAATAATGCACAAAATTAGAAGTAAGCCTATAAATAAAAAGAAATTGTTTGCAGGAGGTGCATTTAGAATTGTTCCTACTCCATTAAAGGTAGTGGCCGGTGACGACACCGGCCACGGCTGGCTGTCGCCGTGTGGTATCCCACCATCCTAGCGACAATTTTAAATGCTTATTTTCCGGGAGACTAAATATTATTTTAAACTACAGTCAAATTAAAAAAAGCGACAAAATAGTAAGATTTTAATTCGATGTAAAGACAGTTTTCACAGGAATTATTTCGAAAATAAAATACAAAGCAGGGAATTTTGTTATTGCACATTCCATATATTTATTATACTTTTCGTTTATACAGCTTCAATTTTGAAAAATTATTTATAGCTAACATAATAAAGTTGACAGGTAACCAATCTCATATCAACAAGGCAGGAGAAATAAAATATTAATTTGATATAGGCTGAAAATTGTTAATTTATTATTTGAAACAAACTTTAGCTGGATTTTTGCGTATGTTAAAATGATTAAATTTAAAATATTGCTATGCACAAAACATCTTTCCGCTTAATATTATTGGTGATTATTACCGGGGT
>JANMVB010000324.1:0-4023 GCA_031392305.1 Ferruginibacter sp. | reverse complement strand
AGAAATTCCCAGGGATCCTGGTTTATGCAGTTCTGCAATTATGTCTGATGATGTTTACATTGTTGAAAATGCCAGGATTGATCCCCGTACACTTGCAAACCCATTAGTGGCGGGTGTAATGGGGTTACAATTTTATGCTGCCGCTCCCTTAAAATCGATGAATGGATATAATTTAGGCACTCTTTGTATAATTGACAAAACTCCAAGAAATTTAGATGCCCGGGAAATTTCAATGATTATGCAACTCGCCAGAATTGTGATGGATCATGTTGAGTTAAAACTTCAATCAAGGCTGTTAATAAAAGAAATGCAAACAAAATCTTCAAAATAAAAAACGCTCAGTTAGCCTGAAACGTTTTTTATTTATAGCAGGTAGTTGTGTTAATTACTGTTTTGCAGCGTCGTTCTCTTTTACTTTAGTACCGCCCCTGTTAGTTGCTTTAATGGCAACGAACTTTACTTTTTGTCCGGCAATTTTAATATTATCACTGCCTTTAAGCCCTTCTTTTTCAACAGTATTTTTCCTGGTATCCAATGCTTCATATAATACTTCAATTTCATCCCAGTCTTCCCTTGAGTAGCTATCCCTGTTATCTGATACGGTTTGTACAAAGTTTTTATACACATCAAGGATATTATTAGCATTTACAAATCCAAATTTCATATCCTCTCCCATCTTACCTTCGCCAAATAACCTGTTTCTCAGTACCCTTCTGTTATCAGGTGTGTTAGTTGTAACTGTTACTTTTGCTTTAGCCTCTTCATTTTCTTTTAATTTGGCCTGGTAGCTTTCTCTTAAGGCAGCATATTTCTTTTTGCTTTCTTCTGCTTTTGCTTTGTCTGCAGCTTCCAGCGTTGCAAGGCTTTGTTCAGCTTTCATTGCCCTTTCCTGGTATCCGTTGTCAATTGCTGTCCAGTTTTCTGTTGTATATACACGGGGTACGTTTTCAACTGAATCTACATACAGGGTTAAATTGGTGGCATCTTGTTTTGCTGCCGCGTTTTCTGATGAGTTACATGCTGCAAGGCCTGATACCAATAAGGCAGCAGTAATCATTAAGTGGTTTTTTCGCATTTTATTAATGTTTTGTTTGTATGCGTAAACCAACATTTATGCCATTATGCCAATACTCTTTATACCATAATAGTTAGTTTAGTTTTATATTAAAACCGCAATCATGTAAAATGAAAACAAACCTATGTTGGGTAAAATATGCCCCTGACTGGAAATACATTCAACAGGTTCTTATTTATTAAATCCACTTTTCAATTTTCCTGCTGCAAATGCCTGTGCATCTTTTGCATCCGGCACTACGGCAGCCATACCAAAAAACTCATGGGTTACACCATCATATAATTTATAGTCAACTGTTACACCTGCTTCTTTCAGTTTATCAGCAAGCATTTTGCCCTCTGTTTGTAAAAGATCAATTTCTGCCGCTACTATTGTAGTGGGTGGCAGCCCTTTAAGATTTGCTTTTACCAAAGCAATACGTGGGTCTGCCGAAGCTGCCATATTGGGCAAATAATTTTTTACCATCCATTCTATCAAAGGCTTTGATAAAGGCATGGCAGTACCATATTTTTGATAAGAGGCTGAGTTCATATCATTGTTGGCAACAGGGTAAACCAGCAATTGGTGCAGGGGCACCATTATCCCTTTATCCCTTGCCATAATGCTAACATTACAGGCAAGGTTACCACCGGCACTTTCTCCGGCAACTGCTATCATTTTTGGATTGGCTTTTATGGAAGCAGCATTTTTTAAAACCCATTGATAAGCTGCAAAAGCATCATTGTGGGCAGTGGGGAATTTATGTTCCGGCCCCTGGCGGTAATGTACTGATACCACTACGGCACCTGCCTGTTCGGCCAATCCTTTTGCAGATGCATCATATACATCTAAATCTGCAATAACCCATCCACCTCCATGATAATAAACTATTACCGGGTATGCACTGTCGTTACCATGGGGAGTATAAATTCTTAAGTGGATAGTACCTCCGTTTACGGGTATATCTTTTCCCATTGTATCCACCATCGAAGGCGGCGGAACAATGTTATAGTCTTTCATTACATCCATTACTGCGGTGGTAGGCGTTGGTTGTTTCCTGGCTTCCTGTGGTGATAAAGTTTCTAACGCAGGTGCCCCGTAGCTTTTTAGTTTCTCCATTACAACCAGCATTTCGTTATCAATATTTGGCGCCCAGTCGGGCTTTGGGCCTGTTGGTTTCATTTCTTTAGCATCTGTAGAAGTATTGCTACTCCTGTCTTTAACGGTTAAAGTGTCGCTATTATCAGTAATGGCAGCATCGTTGTTTTCATTACATGCATTTAGCAGCAGAGAGCTTACAAGTAATACAATGCTTAAAAATTTAAAATTCATCATCTTATTTTATTTTTTGAATGGAATGTTTTTTATGGAACTGAGTGTAGCGCATTAAGTTGCCATACCTCATTTGAAATTGTATAAAATAATTATGCCACGCTTTTATTCATGTATGTATTATATTTTGAAATACCGGTATAAGTCCAATGAGATTTAAATGGAAAATTCGTCCCATTGGGACGTTATGTTGGTAGAAAAAATATTAAGGTTACGTCCGTTCCATAGGAACGATATGTGAAATGTTTAGAAGAAATGACGGATGAAAACAAGGCAAGGCACATGCCGTTCCTATGGAACGAAAATTATATTTTATTTGATTGCTACCCACATATCGTTCCTATGGAACGAGGTTAGGTTAAAAGGTGGGAAAAGATCCCCAGAGGTATGCGGTACAAGGGAGTGACACAACGATGATGCCCATAGATACAATGCTCGTACAATAAAAAGAAAAAAATCTAAAGCAAGGTTTACCTCACCGCTTCGTCCGCTCCTGCATATCCAGGTTATCATCAAAAGGGCTTTGTGTAAATGGATATCAAGAAAAAAAAGAAAATGGTATAACAAAGAGTAATGGCTCTGCGAAATAAATGCCTTAAACAAAAACAAATTAATAGGTTTATTATTTCATTGCATTATCCGCACTCAGTTTTTTTATTTTCGTTAAAGCTACCTTTCTAAATTCTACTTCGGAGCCTTCTGCCTGCAATGCAATATTGCCTTTACTAACGGAGCAATTGTAGCCGAAATTTATCATCACGCCATTCACCCATACTTTAATGGAGTCACGGAGGCATTCAATCACCATACTGTTCCATTCACCCACCGGTGCCTCCGTACCGTCAGTAAGATTTTTTACATTGCGTCTTTTGCCTTCGGTGCCGCCCCACTCTGCTTTTGGGCCACGCCTTGCCTCCATATCGGGCACGGTAATATCTTCTACAATGCACCAAAAATCGCCGGCATTTTTATGCTCCATTTGCACCTCTACAGATTTGGGGAACATTTTATAAAGCGCCCTTGGCGTAGAGCTATGCACCAGCACACCACAATTACCGGGCTTAGCCGCAAAGCGGTATTCAACCTGCAAACGATAATTTTTATAAACAGCATTTGTAATTAAATGCCCGCCCGGCGTACCCAGGCTCACCAGCATTCCGTTACGCACAATAAACGGAATTTTTGCCTGCGCATTTGTGTCCATTTCAGGCACATCAGCATGCCATCCGGTAAGGTCGTTGCCATTAAAGAGGCTAACAGTTTTTTTAGTGGATTGGGCCCTTGGGCAAAGCATTGTAACAGACAAAACAAATAGCAGCAACAGTTTTTTCATGCGTAACATTTTGGGGCTAAAATAGCATTAATTTATCTGTTGGGTTTTATAATTATTGTCCGGGCTTTAAGGCAATGTGCAACAACGTTGTGTCACTCACTTGTGCCGCATACCTATGTGGAGCTTTACCTGCAGAATATAACATTGCCCAAAAGCCCGCTGATAATTAAAAACTACCTTTGCCCTTCATTTTTACAAGTATGACTTTTGATGATTTAAATTTAAACACCCCGTTGCTAACGGCGCTGGATGACCTGGGATATACAAATCCAACAACCATTCAGCAAAAGGTATATTCCACGGT
>JANMVB010000290.1:0-5679 GCA_031392305.1 Ferruginibacter sp. | reverse complement strand
TAATTTTTTATGTACGAAAATTTTAGTAGTTCAATAATAACCTTATTTCTGTAATTACGAAATGTTTCGCATTTAATTTTTTGTCTTTAACAATATTTTTATTTCTGCATTATATCCAACACGGTTTTATCCCTTGTGCATTATAAAATCATCAAGTGCAAACACAGGTTATATTATCTCCACGATATGTTTGTGAATATTGAGTGCAATTTTTTCAGTAGGTACATCATTGTCATCACGGCCAAAAGGATCTTCTATTTCTTCGGCTATTAACTCAAGGCTGGCGAGTACGTAAAAGATAAAAGCTACTACAGGAATTACATAATAACCCAACGTAAATACATAACCGAAAGGGAGCGTCATGATGTAGAAAAAGATGAATTTTTTTATAAACACACTATATGAGTAAGGAATAGGTGTATTTTTTATTCGTTCGCAAGCCCCGCAAATATCTGTGTAAGATTGTAATTCACTATTGAGAATAATGAGCTGGCTACCATCTATTTTTTGCTGTTTGTATAATTGCTGTATATGTGTAAACATCAGCAGCGCCACCTGGTTGGGAATATGTTTTTCTTTATCTATATTTTTAAAAATAGGGTGATGTGCATCTTCTTCAAACAAAGCTATCCTTGTACTTTCTGCCTTCAGGTGATTGTGTAATGCATAAGCGTAAGCAGGGATAATCTTTCTAAAAAAACTGCGCTGCTCTGTATCACTTTCAGGTAATATTACTGTAAGTTTTATTGCCAGGTTCCTGCTGTTGTTTACCAGCGAACCCCACAACTTACGCCCCTCCCACCAGCGATCATACGCCGTATTGGTACGAAAAACCAATAGCATTGAAATAGCAAAACCCAACAGGTTATGCATTACCGGGATATTTTTTACATGGCTGGTGTCGCTGAGGCGAAATATTTTTATTTCCAAAAAAGCTATTAGCCAGGCGTAAATGCAGATACCAATAATTAGGGGAAATAATTTCCGAAAAGTATCTGCTTTATGAAATTTAAAAATAAAAGTGAACCACTCTTTAGGATTATAATTGATCATCAGTTTTTATTTTTATAAAGGTATGATTTCAATAAAGTTTACACCGGTTTTAAAAAGCGTATAAACTTTATGAAGTTCAACCTATAATGTACCTTGGGTAAATTAGTGATGCTTCTATCCGCAATAGGGGTACTAATACTTATTACCTAAAACACAATTAAAGATGCCAATTGGTATTAAGTACAAGAGGGCGATGCAACAATGCTGCCTATCGCTTCACTGCCGGGACAAAAATTTTTATTCTTTAATTTCCACGGTCTTAAAAATGTAAACGTAACCGAAAATTATAAATGCTGGTGTTTTTCAAAGCGCTTCAAACAAGCCCCGCTGTTTGTTTTTGCGTACACTTCCGGCCTTAAAGTATTGGCCATTCATTGCAATATAAATTCCGTTGGTAAGTGTTTGCACAAAAGCCAGCGCACTACCCAAATTAAATAAACCATCCGAGCTTCCAAATTTATAAGGGATCATGGCGCCTGTTAACACAATGGTTTTTTTGCTGATATTTTTATGGAGGTAATTAGCAGTTTCCGCCATGGTATCGGTGCCATGGGTAATAATGATTTTATTTTCTTTGGCTGCCAAACAGGCTGCTGTTATTTGCTTTCGGTGAGTTTCATTCATATCCAGGCTGTCAATCATAAACAAGGTTTGTATGGAGACCTTTACACTGCTACGGCCAAGCTTTAGCATCTCATTGATATGTGTGTCTTTAAAAAACAATTGCCCTGTTAGCTCATTGTATTCTTTATCGAATGTGCCACCTGTAATAAATATCCTTATGCTCATAATTAAATAGTTATTTAAAATGAAGTCAATATTTTTATTTCTTCTTTTGCGGAATTTTTATTGAATGCGCCTCTAAAATAATTTTACATACGCACATATTAAAGCAAACGTATGTTGTAATTAGTAAAGCAAACTTACTCTCCACCAAAATAAATCGTAATGGAAAATTAATCAATTCGATCTAATTCAAATTTTGTAAGTGGCAAAATGAAAGGCCATTTAATGGCAGTATCCGGCAAAAAAAAGATCGCCGTGTGGCGATCATATCTGGTGGTCCCGGCGAGAATCGAACTCACATCTAAAGTTTAGGAAACTTCTATTCTATCCATTGAACTACGGGACCTGTAAAGATTTTTAGTTATTTAAAATCTGACTTTTTAAAATAACTGGCGCAAGTTAGTAAAAAAATGCTTAGCCCTCTATGGTAAACAAATCAAAAAGCAACTTCGCCAAAAAGTTGGTTTGCAAATTTGCCGATATTAAATCTTTTTATTCCTTTCACAGGCCGGGTTCATAATACCCAATCCAGCCCTATCTTTGCAATCCTAATATTTTATAGAGTATGAAGTGGCTGACCGTAGTAATTAAATACCGTTTATGGATTGGTATTGCCATGTTGGCAATTGCAATTTTTACCAATATACAGGCTGGTTTCTGGCCATCATTTGTTTTATACCTGGCGGCAGTAATACTGATAGCGGGTCATTTTTTATTTGGCCCAATGCGCCTTATCCAGGGCTGTATGGAAGCAGGTGATATGGAAGGCGCCAAGAAGGTGCTGGCATCCATTTGGTTTCCAGCCTTGCTGATAAAACCCATACGCTCTGTTTATTACACCGTAAAAGGCAACCTCGATATGGTGGATCAAAATTTTGACGGTGCAGAAAAAAATTTAAAAAAGAGCCAGTCATTAATGGGTGATGGCACCGGCCTAATGGGTGGCCAGATGAAACAGGCGGAAGGGGCCAACAAGCTGCAACTTGGTATGCTTGCCCTGCAAAAAGGCGATATGAAACAAGCGGAAAGTTATATCCGTGGTGCCCTGCGCAGCGGCCTGCCCGATAAAGAAAATGAAGCGGCAGCTTTTTTACAGCTTTCCTCTATCATGATCAATAAAAGAGAGTTCAGGGCAGGAAAAGAATATTTCAGAAAAGCAAAAGGCCTTAAACCAACCACTCCACAAATTGCTGATCAGATAAAGCAAATGGAAAAATATATCTCCCGCATGCCGGGTTAATCTGCTTACAAATAAATACAAGTCCTTCAAAAAATTTCATGTTTTATTGGTTAACGAACAGAAGTATTTCATGGCAACATCGTTGTGTCACTCCCTTGTGCTGCATACCAATGGGGAGCTTTATCTGCGTTATGTAATTGCTGCTATATCTTTTGTTATAAAATTTCAATTTTATCATCAATAAACTACTAAGGTTAAACATTTATGTAACCACTTTCTACTTAGATCGTTGATGATTTGTTTGGATTGTTTGTGCGAAATAAATTTTATTTAGGGAAGTTATTTTGCAGGAAAAGCTACATTGAAAATATACTGTTGAAGGGATGCCGGATAGAAGTGAAAAGCACGGTGAGGCTATGTGCTTGGGCTTTGTGCCGGACTTGCAACGCATAGCCGGAACAAAAGATGATTTTAAAACCAATGCCCATAGCCACAAATTATTGAGGACGCCATCACCGGATTTTTACCCTTTATACTTTGAAGAGTTCCTCTACTTTTTTAAAGCGATAGTCAAATATTCCTTTAAGTTGTTTTTGTACAAACAGGCTGTTTGCAATGTTGCCCAAAAACCAAAATGGTAATTTATAATGAACAATATCCGTCATCTCAACGCCACCATCCACTGCCTTAAAATGATGCTGGTGGTGCCACATACTATAGGGTCCGAAGCGCTGCTCATCCACAAAATATATTTTGTCTTCCACATGCGTAATCTCTGTCATCCAGTACAGCGGGATATTTAATACCGGGCTTACTTTATACTCAATAAGCTGGCCGGCATACATTTTTTCGCCATGGTGTTTTGAAATAATATTAAAGCCCATATTGGCCGGTGTAATACTGGAAAGATTTTTTGGGCTGCTGAAAAAATCCCAGGCAGCATCTATACTGATGGGTAATTTTTGTACGGTTTTTAATGAATATACTTTGCTCATGCTATTTGCTTTGCTGGTATAACAGCAATTAAAGTTTTAAGTTGTGCAAGCAAAAAATAAATTGTGGTGCCGGTAAATATCTTGCAAAAACTAAGTGATTTGCAAAGTGTTTGAGTGGGGCGGCTTAACTTTGAAATATGAGTACCTACCGCAGCAACCTGCAAATTAAATTTAACCAGGAAATTGAAAAATTAAACCCACAACAGCGCCTGGCAGTGGATACCATCGATGGCCCCGTAATGGTTATCGCCGGGCCGGGTACAGGAAAAACACAAATTCTGGCTGCAAGAATTGGAAAAATATTGCTGGATACGGATGCACTGCCTGAAAATATTCTTTGCCTTACCTATACGGATGCCGGTGCTATTGCCATGCGCAGGCGCCTGCAACATTTTATTGGTGCAGATGCTTACAAGGTGAACATTTATACCTTCCATGCTTTTTGTAATGATGTAATCCAGGACAATCTTTCGCTGTTTGAAAAAAATTCGCTGGATGCGGTTTCAGAACTGGAAAGTATTCAGTTGTTTAAAATGCTGATTGATAATTTCCCAAAAAATCATTTACTAAAAAGGTACCGGGGCGATGTGTATTATGAAATAAATAACCTGCGTTCATTATTTTCTTCGATGAAACGGGAGGGCTGGGCACCGGGTTTTATTAATCAAAAAATTGATGAATACCTTTTAGATTTACCCACAAGTGATGAGTTTATTTATAAAAGAAAGTTTAAGCAATTTAATGCAGGTGATGCAAAGCAGGATAAGCTGGATGAAGAAAAAGAAAGGATTGAAAAACTACGGACAGCCGTACATGAATTTGATAATTATCAGCAACTAATGCGACAGCGCAACCGCTACGATTTTGATGATATGATTAATTGGGTGATAAAGGCATTTGACGAAAACCCACAGGTGCTGGCCGCTTACCAGGAAAAATTTCAATACATACTTGTAGATGAATTTCAGGATACCAGCGGTACACAAAACAGGCTGGTGCAACTGCTTATCAATTATTGGGATGTGCCCAATATTTTTGTGGTAGGCGATGATGACCAGAGTATCTACCGGTTTCAAGGTGCCAACGTAGAGAACATGCTGGAGTTTGCAAAAAAATACAACGATGACCTTATAAAAGTTGTGCTCACCAATAACTACCGCAGCACCCAACCTATCCTTGATATTTCGAAAACCCTTATCAATAAAAATAATGAACGGCTTATAAAACAAATTGAAGGCCTGAGCAAAGATTTATTAGCTGCCAATAAAAGCATCAGCGAACTCACTGATGCACCACAACTGATAGAATACAATTCAGTAAGAGATGAAATGGCAGGCATTACCAACAGCATTTACAAGCTCCAACAGCATGGCGTACCCGCCGGCGCCGGCGGCATAAGGGTAGGCATCACAGTCGATGTCGCATCCTTCGCTTCGCGCCGCGGCGATCTTGTCGAGGACTTGTTCCACCTTACCCCAATTGTCGACTCCGGAACACTTGAGGTGCACGATCTGGACATGGATGCCGCAGGCGCGGGCGATATCGATCGCCTCGTCTACGGCCTCCATGACCCTGTTGGCTTCATCGCGGATGTGGGTGAAATACGCCGCGTTGTGACGTCTCAGGACGGCGCCAAACGCCATCATCTCGTCCGGCGTGGCAAAG
>JANMVB010000289.1:0-7938 GCA_031392305.1 Ferruginibacter sp. | reverse complement strand
CAATTTGTTTGCTTCTACAGCTTTTTGGTAATTATGATTTAATGAAGGAATTATAATGAGATCGGTTTTGGTAATAGTGGAAATATTTGTGTGTGGATTCACTGTAAACAACCCTTCGTAGAATTCCACTTTTTTTGAAATACCCGCTAATTCAATTTTAAACAAATCTTTTCTGCCGGTTTGGCTCCAATATGCATTGGCCCTTGTAAATATTTTGTAAGCACCTACGATGCTGCTTAGGTTGTTTCCCTGTCCGCCAGGAACTATTATAGTGAGATGTTTCATTGGAATATATTTTAGCAAAGATAGAAATTCACCTTGTCCAAATTAACCCACTACAAAGTCTATTTTACACCCCAAACAAATTATAGTCAGTCTGTATCTTTGCATAATTCACCAATACCTGCCTGTCTGCAGATGATTCTATCGGAACTAAACGGTAAACAGGAAATGAAAAAACTTGTTTATTTATTTTCTATTATACAGTGCAGGTGATAAAAAAGTGATCTTATATTTTGTTCCCTAAGCTAATAAAAAAGGGTTCATTAATTTAAAACACAATTAAAGATCCACAAAGATATTTAGTACAAGAGGGCGATGCAACGATGTTGATCATTGCTTCACTGCCTGGACAAAAATAATATTCACGTTTATTCCTTGTAACGTATAGCATTGTTCACCTTTACTTCATGTAAGGCCTTATACTCAAAAAAATAAAACAAAAAAAAATGACAACAACAGATTTTACAACAACCCTGGTGTTAGATCAAACACCGGAAGAAGTATTTGATGCCATCAATAATGTTCGTGGATGGTGGTCGGAAGAAATTGATGGCAGTACAAACAAATTGAATGATGAGTTTAAATATCATTACGAAGATGTACATCACTGCAAAATGAAATTAATAGAAGTTGTTCCCGGTAAAAAAGTAGTTTGGTTGGTGATGGAAAACTATTTTAAGTTCACCGAAGACAAAAGCGAATGGACAGGTACAACAATTAGTTTTGAAATTGCTGAAAAGGATAACAAAACTGAACTTCGCTTTACACATGTAGGTTTAGTTCCTGAATATGAATGTTATGATATCTGCAGGAATGCCTGGACAAATTATATACAAAATAGTTTACACAGCCTGATCACCACAGGTAAGGGAAAACCCAACGCTGCCGGAAAACCACAAACTGCAGATGAAAAGAAACTGGGGGCGGTAAATTAAGAATTATCAATACAATTTCATTACTGCAATGCCGAAGTAAAGTTATAATCACCTGAGCCCACTGAAAAAACAGCATAGCCATTGGAGTATCGCAGCAATTTAATAGCCGATGATGAATCAATAATTTTTCCACTTTCTGTAACTGTATTATTTTCTTTTGCAGGCAGCCATATTTCTGCCGTAGTATTTACAGGAATAGTAACCTGCAAAAGAAACGTGGAATCGCTTTTTCTCCAATCGCTTTTTATAGTTCCGCAAATGGATTGATAAAATCCCTTTGCCCAGGTAAGGCTGGATGGTTGTGGCTTGATGATGATTTTTTTAAATCCCGGCGCTGCTGCGTTTATACCTAGCAGTGATTTATAAAACCATTCATCTATTGAGCCAAACATAGGGTGGTTGTATGAACTTGACTCAGGCTTTTTCCAGGACTCCCACAGGGTAGTTGCATCATTGGCCAGCATATAACCCCATCCCGGAAAATCTCTCTGATCAGCAATTTTATATGCTACTTCATTTTTATCCAGTTCACTCAATACATCAAACATCATCATCGTACTAAATATCCCGGTAGATAAGTGCCAGTTGTGGCGGGCATATTCCAGCATCAGCACTTCCAGCGTCTTTTCTTTTTCCGGGGTAAGATTATACCATAAGGCGAAGAGCTGGGCAGCCTGGGTAGCATTATCGAACCTGCCGGTATTGGGCACCAGGTATTTTTGGATAATATTATTTTTTATGTTTTTTGCCAGCTTTGCATATTGCAGGCTGTCTTCTTTTATATTTAAAATGCCGGCAAATTCGGTAGCCAGTAACACGTGGTGATAATAAAAACATGCCGCTGAAAATGCTTCTGCCCTTGGGTCCAGCGCTTCATGATCGCCGATATCCCAATGGTACAAACCTTCTATAGCATTCTTTTGCAAAAATTCCAGTTGCCTTTTAAAAGCCGGGTATTGGTCTGCTATAATTTTTTTATCTCCGTACTGGTGGTACAATTTTTTTTGTAAATAGCAGAATGCAAGTTGCCAACCCAACGGGCCAGATTCGCCCCCATAGCCCCTGTCAGCAATTCCGGTATAAGGCGCTATTTCTGTAATGCCGCCATTAGGCTGCTGATCGTTGGCAAAATCCCTTACGGTTTTGCTGTAAAAATTTGCCATATTATAATTGTACAGGTAGGCACCGGCTGTGGCTACAATATCTGCACCGTATCCCATTTTTTCCCGTGCCGGACAGTCAGACTGCACACTAAAAATATTGCTTAAAAAAGTCCACTGAATTTTATCATGCAGCAAATTGAACATATCATTCGAGCATGAAAATGTTCCCTGTTGCTGCACATCACTGTTCATTCTCAGCCCTTCAATATCCTGTACTGTTGGCTTACCCGGCCACCCCGTTATTTCTACATAACGGAAACCATGAAATGTAAACCTGGCATTCCATTCTTCCCTACCTTTTCCTTTTAAAATGTAGGTGTCTTTTTGCCAGGCGGTTTTTGGCGCTCCGGGGCCTCCCTTTAAATTCCAGATTTCTTTTATATGCCCGGCCGTGGTAGTCATAAAATTTATTGCTCCGTTGGGATAAATTATTTCTGCAAATCGCATAGAAATGGTAGTACCTGCTGCACCACTTAATTTTATCCGGGCAACACCTGCAAAGTTTTGTCCCATGTCCACTACAAATGTGTCTTTGCCTGCTTCGTGTATGCTTATCGGTTGTATTGTTTTTGTAATGCGAATGGGTGGTTGCATCTGTGCAACCAATGCACCGGAAGGGCCATTCGTAACCTCCGCATTTTTCCATCCATCATTTGTATCAAAATCTTTCTCCAGCCTGGCATCATACACTTCTCCCAAATAAACGTTATTGCGTATCACCGGGCCGGGTGCAGTTTGCCACGATGCATCTGTAGTAATGGTTTCATTGGTATTATCCGCATAATTTATCAGCACCTGCATTTTAACGCAGGGCCTGCCTGTTTGCTGTACATTTCTTAAATTAAAACGGCCAAACAACTGTAAGGGCAAAGGATTATACCAGCCATTACCCAGCATAATACCAATAGTATTCTTTGCTTTGTTGCCCAGCATTTTTGTAACATCATGGGTAACATAAAATACCTCTTTACTGTATTTTGTAAACCCGGGGTCAAGTATATTATCACCCACTTTTTTATTATTGATATACACTTCTGCATAACCCAATCCGGAAATATATATTCTTGCTGCAGCAATTTTTTTATGAATACTAATTTGCTTTCGAAATAACGGCATCGGGTCATTTTGATAGAAGTCTTCGTCTTTTTCAAATTGCTTACTTCCATCACCAATCCATTTCGCCTTCCAGTCGGCAGCTTGTAATGCTGCAGTTTCAAAAGTTGCTATCTCACTCCATGCAGATGCAGTGCCGTTTTTGTCATAAACTTTCACCCGCCAAAAATATTTTGTAAACGAACGCAACGCCTTTCCATCATACTGAACATGCAGGTTTTGATTGGTTAATACTTTGCCGGTTTTCCAAACATTGCCGTTCTGCATTTTTATATTCTTTTCACCATCGCTTACAATTATTTCATAACCCGTTTGCGTTTCATTTCTATCCGCGGCAATAAAATTCCAGCTTAGGCTGGGTGTTGCAATATCTATTCCCAAAGGGTTTACAATATATTCGCAGGTAAGTAAAGTGGGTTGTATAGCTGCACCTGCATTTACTGGTTTTAAAAATATAGCGATGATCAGCACGCAAATAATAATTATATTTTTCATACAGCATTTTTATTAAAGGCAGGTAAGGTTATCGTTTTTGTGAGTCGGTTATAGTCAGGCTATTGAATTAAACTTAATTGGCAAATGTTATTAACCAACCGTTACACCCGGCTTATTGGTGACAACTTGAAAATTACGGAAATGTTTGACTATTTTATCCGATGAAAAATATTGATAGCTGATAATTATAATGTAAGACTGTTTAAATTACAAAGAAAGTACTGCAGGAAACCTGGTTATAACTATAGGTTTTCAATCAGGTATTTTTTCTTTAGCCGCTTATACTCTTTTGGAAAATATAGTTTAACTACAGCAGAATAATAGTTGTAAGGTTTATGCTGAAAAGTCCAGGAGCCTTTTTTATATAATTCCTTATCAGAAAGATTTTTATCAGTAACTGCGGAGTCCTTCAATATTTTTGGATATTCAAATCCAGCTAGTTCAATCCTGTTGCCAACCGGGTGATAGTTGATGCCTGTAACATACGCCGGCATTACAACAGGCCCGATATCGGTATTTATTTTCTGTGATGCAGACCAACCCATCCAATTCACCAGCTTGCTTAATTTTTTTTCTAAAAGCAAAGCACCACCATCCGTTGCCATTTTTTTAAAGTTGAACGAATCTTTCTTAAGCAATAAATCTTTTACATTATCAGCAAGGTAACTGGTGTCGTTATAACTCAACGGCAAGGTCGGCACCATGTCTGCCGGATTCACAATATTAAAGCTGCTTTTATCATTGCAATAGCTTGCGTTGTATTCCGTTGCAAAGTTTTTATTACCCGTCATGGGTGCTGCAAAAGCATAGGTTTTAAAATTATTTTCATTGGCAATCTCCAGGCCCGAAGTATTTTCAAGATAGGCCCTTAGCATATTTGCAAGCGCACCTCCCTGGCTATGCCCGGTAATAATAAAATGATAAATGCCTTTTGTGTTTAACCCCTTTATTTGTTTTAAAAGGTCTTTGTGTAAATATCCAATGGCCAATGCATAACCGCTGTGTACCGTGGCGGCTTTGTTTTGGGCAAAGCAATAATTAAAAGTATCACCGTTTATTTTTATCATACCCTTTGCAGCAATCATTGCAGAATAAGTGTTCTCCACCCAGCTTAATTGCTTGTCGGTAGATCCCCGCAAATTTATTACAGCCACATTTCCATATTGGTACAACTGAAATTTATTATCCATGCCAAGCACCGGCGAAGTATATATTTTTTTGTAGGCGGATGGTATGATGTCTGCATCAGATTTATACAGCTCAAGAAAAGTATAACTGTTGCAAATAGCAATCATGTCTTTTACTTCTCTTTTATCAAAGCCTTTTGAAAATTGAGCCATGCAGTTATTACCAGCGATAAGTATAAAAAAAAGTAACAGTGTTTTCATTAAATGTTATTTAAGCCCTATATACTAAATTGTATGCCACGGTAAGGTATTACAATTTTGTTTTTCTATTTATAAAAACCTTAACAGGCATATTCATTTTTATTATTTAAGCAGCTTTCTTAATTTAGACAACTTATAAAAAAGTGCAGGGGGAAAAAATATGAATGAAACCCAACCGCTGATACGAACTGTGGATGTTACCAGGTATGTAACCCCCTTGCGTGAAGGAGGCTCCTTACCTGCAATTGTAGAAGCAGATGATGGCTTTTTGTATGTATTAAAATTTCGTGGGGCAGGGCAGGGTGTAAAGGCGCTCATTGCCGAATTGCTAGGCGGCGAAATTGCCCGTGCCCTTGGGCTGCGGGTGCCGGAGATTGTGTTTGCAAATGTAGATACTGCCTTTGGCAGAACAGAACCCGACGAGGAAATTCAGGATTTGCTTAAAGCAAGCGTGGGCCTCAACCTTGCACTGCATTATCTTTCCGGCTCCATCAGTTTTGATCCTACCGTTACAACTGTTGATACCATGTTGGCTTCAAAAATTGTATGGCTCGATTGCCTGCTTACCAATATGGACCGCACTGTGCGAAATACCAATATGCTGTCCTGGCATAAAGAGTTATGGCTGATAGATCATGGCGCCTGTTTGTATTTTCACCACAACTGGCAAAACTTTAAAGAGCAGGCCCTGCGCCCTTTCATGCTGGTAAAAGATCATGTGTTGCTGCCGCAGGCTATACAACTGGATATGGTTGATGAAGCATTTCATAAATTGCTAACCAACGGGCATATCCGCAGTATTGTAAACTTAATTCCGGATGAATGGCTGGCAGCCGATGCAGCCTTTCCATCAACAGAAGCACACCGCAATGTTTACATCGAATTTTTAGAAACACGTTTTGCCCATTCAAACATTTTTGTAAAAGAAGCACAATATGCAAAATCACTTATTTGAATATGCCGTTATCCGCATTGTGCCCCGGGTAGAGCGGGAAGAATTCCTGAATGCCGGCGTGATTTTGTACTGTGCTAAAATTAATTTTTTAGAAGTAATGTGTTCATTAAATGCAGAGCGCCTGCAGGCTTTTTGCAACAAGGTTGATATTGCAGCAGTAGAAGAAAACCTCCATGCCATAGAACGCATTTGTAAAGGCACGCCCGATGCCGGCCCCATCGGCAAGCTGGATACGGCCTCCCGTTTTCGCTGGCTTACTGCTACCCGTAGCACTGTTGTGCAAACCTCCAAAGTTCATCCCGGCTTTAGTAACGACCCCGGTGAAACGCTAACAAGATTATATAATCAATTGGTTGTTTAAAATTTTTTGTCCGGGCAAAAATCATTGGTCAACATCGTTGCATCGCCCTCTTGTACCAAATACCAATGTGGAACTTTACCTGCAATATATGTTGTGGGCGGCCCACCCCCACAATGATTTATTCATAAATAATGCTACCTTAAAAATATGATGCAGAATTATTTCTTCTTGCTGGTTCTTTTTGCTGCTGTATTTGTCAGTATAAAAAAGAATAAGTTAACAATAAGCGCTGCACTTACCGGTGGGGTAATTGCCTGCTTAATTTTTATGGGTGCAGGCTTTACAGGCATCGCCATGTTAGGCATATTTTTTATACTCGGCACTGTTGCTACGGCACATAAAATTAAAGTAAAAGAAAACTTAGAAGCTGCTGAAAATAACAGCGGCAGAAGAACAACAGCGCAGGTAATTGCCAATGGTGGTATAGCCGGTTTACTGGGATTGTTTTGCTATATTTTTCCGGAGCATAAAAATATTTATCAACTGATGATGGCTGCCTCGCTGGCTTCCGCAACTGCAGATACCCTATCGTCTGAGTTGGGTACTGTATATGGAAAAAAGTTTTACAACATACTTAGCTTACACCCGGGTACCCGGGGTGCAAATGGAGTAGTAAGTGCAGAGGGAACCCTCCTTGGTATTGGCGGTAGCATCATTATTGCAGTTGTATATGCAATTGGTTTTAGTTGGAGCAATGATATTTTATGGATAGTATTAGCAGGTACTATTGGAAATATTGCTGATTCAGTTTTAGGCGCTACCCTGGAGCGAAAGCAATACCTGGATAATGATGCAGTCAATTTGCTCAACACAATGATTGCAGCCACAGCGGCTTGGGTGATATGGTTTTATTTTTAAAAACCTGTTGGGTGCATTTCAAATGCTCGCTATATTATCAAGGCTGTGGTTGAAGACATCAACCAAGGCGCATTTGTGGAATTAATTCCCACTCCCTGGCTGGTGCCCTCACCGGCCACTACTTTAAAAGGAACTACAATTTGCAATACACCCGCTGCTACCTGCCTGTTGATTGAATAAATTGTAACTTAACCACTTTGGAATGAACTTTGTTTTTTAACAGGTGAAAATAAAAACTAAAACTATGCTTACAATTATGCATGACCTTCCCCCACATGTGGTGGGCATACGTGCAACGGGTGCTGTTACAAAGCAGGATTTTGATGAGGTATTAAAACCTGCCCTTGATGCATTGGTAAAACGAACCGGAAAAATTAATTACCTCCTG
>JANMVB010000256.1:0-1771 GCA_031392305.1 Ferruginibacter sp. | reverse complement strand
ATACAAACGAAAAAGTAGCATTGGCACTAAGGCTCGAAGAGCTGGGGGTAGATATTATAGAAGCCGGTTTTCCCATTTCCTCACCGGGTGATTTTGCCTCCGTAAACGAAATTTCAAAGATCATCACCAACGCTACGGTATGTGGCCTTACCAGGGCAGTGCAAAAGGATATTGAAGTAGCAGGTGAGGCATTAAAGTATGCACGGCGCCCCCGCATTCACACAGGCATCGGTACCTCCGACCTGCATATAAAAGCAAAATTTAATTCAACAAGAGAAGATATTCTTGAGCGTGCCATACAAGCTGTAAAATGGGCCAAAAACTTTGTAGATGATGTGGAATTTTATGCAGAGGATGCCGGTCGTACTGAGAATGAATACCTGGCAAGGGTAGTGGAAGCGGTGATTAAAGCTGGCGCTACCGTGGTAAATATTCCGGATACTACCGGTTACTGTTTACCACATGAGTACGGCGAAAAAATTGCCTTCCTTATTAACAATGTGCCCAATATGGATAAAGCAATTTTATCCTGCCATTGCCACAATGATCTTGGCCTGGCAACGGCCAATTCAATAGCAGGTGTAATAGCAGGTGCCCGGCAGATTGAGTGTACCATAAATGGATTGGGTGAAAGAGCAGGCAACACATCGCTGGAAGAAGTAGTAATGATTATTAAGCAACACAAAGAACTGGATTTTTATACAGGCATCAATGCAAAACTATTAAACCCAATGAGCCAGTTGGTGGCAGATACTATGCGTATGCCGGTGCAATGCAACAAGGCAATAGTGGGCAGCAATGCATTTTCTCATTCATCCGGTATTCACCAGGATGGGTTTTTAAAAGATGCACTTACTTATGAAATAATCGACCCGGTAGATGTAGGCGCAGAGGCATCAAAAATTGTACTTACAGCAAGAAGTGGCCGCAGTGCCCTGGCGCACCGTTTTCATAAACTGGGCTACCAGTTTATCAGGGATGATATTGATGCTTTATACGAAATGTTTTTACAGGTAGCAGATGGTAAAAAAGAAGTGCTGGAAGAAGACCTGCATGCAATGGCAAAAAGGTTGGCCCCCATGCCTCCCGAAAAATCGGGACAGGCTCCGAAAGGGGGTTCTGAAACCCTATCCTCATTGCAGCCAACAGCATAGGCAGATGAGGCAAATAAATAATAAGCTGGTTGGTATAATATATAAGGTGGGAAAAGTTCCACACAGGTATGCGGCACAAGGGAGTGACACAACGATGATGCCATGAAGAACAAATGTTGGTGAACAAAAAGGTTCAAAAAAATAAAAGATCAACGGAGCTCTATAACAAATTATTAAACGCTTAAAAATACTCTCCGCTAACCAGCGGAACGGGGCACATGGCAAAAACATTATTCGATAAAATCTGGGACAGTCACGTGGTAAAAACAATACCTGACGGGCCATCTGTGTTGTATATTGATAAACACTTCATACACGAAGTAACGAGCCCGCAGGCATTTAAAGGAATTGAAAACAGGGGGTTAAAAGTTTTTCGTCCACAACAAGTGGTGGCAACTGCCGATCACAATGTACCTACCGTTAACCAGCACCTGCCCATTAAAGATGAACTAAGCAGGCTGCAGGTTCAGCAACTAATTGAAAATTGCGCCAATCATAATATTGAACTCTATGGCCTCGGCCATGCATACCAGGGGATCGTTCATGTAATTGGTCCCGAACTGGGTATCACACAACCAGGTTTAACGATTGTTTGCGGTGATAGCCACACATCAACC
>JANMVB010000211.1:0-7081 GCA_031392305.1 Ferruginibacter sp. | reverse complement strand
CAGGCTGGGCAATGTGGTGCATATTGAAGCAAAGGTGAGCAGGGCATTTAATACCAGTATGGAAGTACACATGAAAGTGTGGGGCGAAGATGCGATACACCAATACAAATATAAAAGCAACGAAGCCTACTTTACTTTTGTGGCGCTTGACCCTAACAGTAAGCCCAAGACGGTGAATACATTAATTACAGAAACTGCTGAGGAAAAAGAATTGTATGAGGGTGCATTGAGGAGAAGACAATTGAGACTTGTGCTGGGTGGTAAAATGAAGGCAAAAGATGCAGATGAACTAAAGGCATTGTTTACAACAGGAGGCTAATTATTTATCCAACGTAGTTAATAAATGATGCCTGCCCTTGAGCATATATTTTTTACTTTGTTCAATGGCATCCATGATATTTTCCAGGATATTTTCGCAGGTATCTTCGTAATCAATCACCAGCGGATCTTTAAATGTTACGGATAAGTGCGTTCCCTTTTTCTTAAACTTTAATCCCTTTTTATTGAATGCACGCCAATACCCGTTTATCACTACGGGTATTACAATCGGGCGGTGCTGTTTAATAATAAATGCGGTGCCTTT
Organism: Ferruginibacter sp.; assembly: GCA_031392305.1. Classification (GTDB taxonomy): domain Bacteria; phylum Bacteroidota; class Bacteroidia; order Chitinophagales; family Chitinophagaceae; genus Ferruginibacter. Next base: position 6,498 of record JANMVB010000211.1, on the reverse strand, counting down.
GCGGCCGGGGGCAAAGGGTTTGGTAGTGCCCTGCGGAAAAGTGATGACCCAGTTATGTTGCAGTGCCCGTTCTATTTTTCGTGTATCACAAGGGTCGAGGTTTCTTCTTACCTCCTGGCCTTCGGCACGCCAGGTACGCTTTACTGTTATGGCACCTGCAAGGCTAAATAATTTACTTAGCCAGTTACTCTTCATGGTTTCTTCAGCGGCTACATACTTAACCCTGGTAAAGGGCCACAGCAAATAAAAAGGGATGCCGAGTTTATATTTTTTTCTCCAGCTTACGGCACAAAAAATATGCAGGAAGGTGATTACATCTGCAAAATAAGTTTGGTGATTGCTTACAAATAAAACATTTTGTTTTGGCAGGTGATGGAGTTTATCCATGCCATTTATTTCCAGTTTGTTGATGATATTAATACCGGGATAAGAAAATGCCCCCACAATGGCGTACACCAACCCCTTTACAATTTTAGTGTCTTTAAATTTTTCAAAAAAAGCTGGCATGTAATGATGATTAATCTGCGATCGTATATGCAATATACAATATAATGGATTGTATTTTTTTAATGCGCAAAATTTAAAACCACTAAATCAAAGCAGGTGAATGTAATATATTTGCACCCATGCAACTGAACACAGTAATTTTTGATATGGACGGTTTACTGATTGATTCGGAACCGCTCTGGTACGAGGCCGCCGTTGAAGTTTTTAAAAAATTTGATATAGACTTAAATCCTCAGCAATACGCCACCACCACAGGTTTACGCACCAAAGAATTTATCGAATGGTGGTTTCAACAATTTAATATTTCTGCAAATCACATTGCAACCACAGACAAGGATATTACCAAACTTGTAATAGAAAAGATAAGCGCCAAAGGCCAGGCCCTGCCCGGTGTTTCTTTTATATTTAATTATTTTATAGAAAGGAAATTTAAAATCGGGCTGGCCTCTTCGTCTGATTATTCTATCATTGATATGGTGGTAAATAAGTTGGGCATCCGCAATTATTTACAGGCAATTGAGAGTGCCGAAAAACTACCTTACGGCAAGCCACACCCGCAGGTGTTTTTAAATTGTGCTGCAGCATTAAACAGCCATCCCACAGCCTGCATTTGCTTCGAAGATTCCATCAACGGCATGATAGCGGCTAAGGCTGCCCGTATGAAATGTGTGGTGGTGCCCGCTGCCCATGAAATCAGTAAGATAAAATTTAATGCGGCTGATTTAAAATTACCCTCCCTGCTAAATTTTAATGATTTGCTTTTGGAGGCTTTGTAAAAAATGTTTGTCCGGGCTAAGAAGCTATGTGGAAAATCGTTGCGTCGCACTCGTGTACAGCAAACCATTGGGGAACATTTCCTACATGATATTTAATATTGCAAGTTTCTACTCCATTTGCTCCAATGTTTTTACTGGTAAATTGGCGGGTTTTTTTGAAGCAGATTTCACTTCATTTGAAATTACAAAGGGCAGGTTTGACCATAAGTTTGGACCAGCACAAATACGATTTTAATACTTTCATGAAGCTGGGAGAAAGGGGCCATTTTATTAAACCGCAATTAAAGATACCCGTAGATATAATGTACAAGAGTGCGACGCCACTGAAGTTGACCGGTGCTTCACAGCCCGGACAAAAAATTAAGAAAGAACTATTTTAAATACCTTCTAAAAATAGCTGTAGCATTAAAATTTATCTGCTCCTTTCAGCTACCCCACCCTTGCGGCTATCCACTGTAATGGTGTATTTTGTATTACCCTGGATGATCCATCTTACGGTTATTTCGCCAAGGCCGGGGATGTTTGCTACTTCAATTATTTGCGGTTCGTTTTTTTGTTCAACTGCATCGGCAGCGTTGCGGTTGTTTACCGTCATGCCCGCAATAACTTTTGCGCCGGTTATTGTAATATAATCTGGTCTCTCAATTTTATACTTTAAATCCTGGCTGCTGTGGGTAGGCATTAAACGTTTGTTGCTGATGACTGCAGTTACTTCTTTAAGACCATTCCCGAGGTCTTTTTCCATGATGGTATCTATCTCAAGCTTGGGCGTATGATACGCATGATAAACACTAAAAGCCATGTTGCGGTGGGCATCACTCTCAAGCAAAAAGCCCGGGTGCATACGGGTAAAATTCTTTTTAAATCCACCTATTTCTATCTTACCAAACTGCGGATGATTGTACGGGTGCCATTCAACAAACGCATCTTTAAACAGCAGGTAACGGTCAAACTTATACGTGGTTTCATCATCAAAACTCCGGGTGGCATCTGTATTATACATCTGGTAAGGCGTCCACAATTCGTTGCTGAAAGTATAGATGCCGCGGCCGCCGTAAAACCAATCCAGCTCGCCTCCAAAAACAGAATACAAATCTTTATACACCACCAGGTATTTATAACCGGGAATAATTTCTTCGCCCTTTTTTCCCAACACATCATACACCTGTACATCCGCAGCATTATAAGTATTTACATCTTCAGCAGCACCCGGGCCACGCAATATCATACCGCCTGCATTGTGAAAAGATTGCCCGGCTGCTATGTTAGGATGTTTCATAACAAACTCCATTACCGCACGGTTTTCGGGCAATGAGAAAGGATATTTATAGGCGCCGTTTTGAATATTATTTGGTTGCCAGTTCCAGCCCCAATCACGGTTAGGATCATATTCATACTGTGCCCCATCTTCATTCACCGCACCATCGCCGTCATTGTCTGTTCCTTCAAGCCCAAGTAATTCATAATCCCCGGCTTCCTCCGGGCCTGCTGCTATCATACGGTTTTTATTGGAGGGATCAATTTTAAAACGGCCATTAACATTTTTGCGGCGCATCTGCACAATATTGCCATCTCCATCCAGGTCATCAAAACCATCTTCATCCACTAACCCATCCATATCATTATCAACCGGCACAGTACCCGAGCGGGGGGAATTTGGGTTGTTGGGTTTTTTAAAAAAGTTGTCCCTTGCATCGGGATTAATTGTTGGTACGATGTAGAATATTTTATCTGCCAGCAATTCCTTTACAAAATTGTTGTCGTTAAAACTTTCGGTTAAATACCAGGCGGTGTACAGTGCAAATTCGCTGCCCTGTGTTTCGTTGCTATGGATATTTCCATCAATGTACATAGCCGGTTTCTTGGTAGCATCACCTTTTGAATAATCGCTGATGGCGATGCACCAAAGATCACGGCCTTCATAAGATTTACCGATTGATTCCAGCCGGGCAAGGTTGGGATATGCCTTGGCAATTTTTTTAAGTATGTCGGTAATACCTGCATGATCGTTATACCTGTTCCAACTTATGGCCACTTTTGGGTTTACCGGCGAGCCGGCTGCTTTATAAATTTGTTCACTCGTTTGTGCATGCGCCATTTGAGTTGCGGCAAAAAACAGGGCGGTGAAAAAAATATTTTTTATAGAGGGTTTCATTTGCAAAAATTATTGTTGATCATTTTCTTATAAGTTGATGTCCATCTTTTTTGTACCTGTTGTGGGGCTACCTGCTTCAATGGAAATATTGCCTGCTCCCTTTACCAGCCAGCTCAATTCTTTTACACTGTAGCCTTCCATTGAATTGAGCAACTGTATTTTTTTACCGCTGATGATGGATTGGTTGTTGGCGAGGTTGAGTTTTACATTGATGCGTTTTACCCAATACGTTCGTTCGCCCATTTTTGAATGTGAAGGCAGGGCACCTTTATTGATGATGGTAGCCTTTAGGCGGCTGATTCCCCCGCCAAGCTTTTCCGTACTCACATTTATGATATCAATCTCCGGTTGCAGGGCGGCGAGTTTAAATAAAAAATCTGTATGCTTATTGGTGATTTCAGCCACCATTTTATAGGGTGGGTTTATTAATACAAATGGATCAAGCCCCCCCACTTCAACTGTTTGGCCCGGAAAATCAGGATGATCAATTTTCTTCCATTCGGTAAATCCGTCCGTTATCCCCTGTCTTGCTGCCCAGCGTAAATAACTGGCAGTATTATCTTCAACGATAAATGATTTTTCCTTTTTAGTTGAATCGGCAATTACCTTTTTAGTAGAATCCGGGGCTGCTTTTTTGCTTGTATCTGCACTAACCTTAGGAACAAACCAACCCGGTGTACTAAAACTAAAACGGCCATAATGGAAATAACCCCATGATAATAAATCCCCACCAGCAACATTAGTTTTAGGTGCTTCTTTCATGCTGGTGGTTTTATTATACAGTTCGGATACCATAACATTTGCTTTTACATCAGGCTCTAACCAGCCGGTAATAATACGGGGAGTGGTATTGCCCGCATTAAAAGTATTGGGTGCAGATAAATTATTATTGCTGCTAAAACTCACCACGGCATACACATTAAAAAGCTGGAATAAATTATCCAGTAATGCCCGTGTTTCATTTTCAGAAACTGCAAATTCACCGGCTCCTTTTGTAAAGGCAGGATGGTTAAATGAAAAGTTTTTATTGAACCATATACCGCCCTCACCATCTTCGTTAAAGCTGCCGTCTTTATCATTATCAGTGCCTTCACTCATTAATAAATATTTCCCTTTTTCACCTTTTGTAATATCAGCTTTTACCAGGCTGCGCACATCCTCGGGGTTAACTTTATATTCCCCTACCGGCGACTCAATACGCATCCAGGTTATCTTTCCATTTTTATCAAGATCATCAAAACCATCTTCGTTCAATTTGCCATCACGGTCATCATCGGTTTGTACAGCGTTACCCTGCCGGTCGTACTTTATGGTTGCAAAGTATTGCTCCATTGCATCCGGGCTCATGTTGGGAAAAATGTAGAAAGTAGTTTTGTTCAATAATATTTTTATGCTGTCGGTATTGCTTGCCTGCAATAATTTTTCAGCAAATCCAATTGCCAGTTCGGTACCCAAAAGGTGGTTGCCTTCTGCGCCTCCGATTACTGCTATGGCGGGTTTGGTGTTGGTATTGCCACTGCCAATTGTCAGCATCCAGATATCTTTTCCGCCAACAGTTTTAGTGATGGAAGTTAATTTTACCAGTTGGGGATAATTTTTGCTGAGGGTAACGAGCCGGACAGATTGCTGGCTGTAATTGCTATACCCTGCCTGGGCATTTGAGATAGCGGTTATCAGCAGGCAGCAACCAATTAATACGGTTATTTTTTGAATCATTCAGTAATGTTTTATTCTTATAAATATATGCCGGATTTTTTGAACAGGGATTATTTGGGTGCATGCAGATTTTTAAAACCTTGGGCAATCCAAACCCCTTCTGGCCTTTTTACTCAGCTTATTATTTGGTTCATTTCCAAAGCGCTCTTTGCTTTTTCCGGGCCTGATAGTAAGCGCCAAATAAAGCCCGCCGGATTGAGTAGCATTTTTAGCAAACAGGTTGGCCAGGTTATGTGTACCCAATAATAAAGGCCCCGCTTTAAATGCACCGCCTACCCACATTTGTTTTTTTGTATTTAATAAAATGGGAAAATAAGCACCAAAGGATTTGATTTCCCAGCGGGGTGTAACAGCCAATAAATTAATATCCCGGATAAATAAAGCGTTGTTAGCTACCACCGGCAAAATGGGTATGGTTAATTCAGCATTTATAAAAAAATTGTAAATGATATGTTGATCAATATTTATTACTACCCTGGCTGGCTGGTAAATATTAAAGTTGCCATTTATTGCTGTGAGTGAATTTGAAATGGTTGCAAGGCTATCATTAAAATCATCCAAAGAATTAGCGCCAGAAAATTTATCCTCAATTAATGTATCCACCAAACCTGGTGCACCTGCAATGGATAGCCTGCTGCGGTTTCCATGCCGGAATTTGTTGTACCCAATGTCCATCAATGATAAACCAATTTTTGTACGATATGCATAACTACTTCCTTCCCCGTCTTCTTCATCTGCAAGTAGTATATACTCAAAACCTGCATCTGCACTAAGGCTTGAATTTGTTTTTTGCAAAAATAATTTGCGGTTGGCCGTGGTAGATTTGGCACTATCAATAAAATCAAAATTGTACGAATACCCATATCGCACATTGCTATTGGTAAGCACATAACCGGGAGCATTAGCCGCAGTTGTATAATTGATTTCCTTTGCCCTTGTGTAACCACCGGCAAGGGCACGGTTTAATTTTACAGTAATACCTGCATTTAATAACCGGTCGCCATCATCAATGATTGTTTTAGCAAAAGTGGCATACAATTCAGCCCAGGCACTTCCGGTAAATTCACCGCTCAGCGGCAGGTGGGCAGTATTGATTTTCATAAAATCACCGAGGGTTGAAATAGTATCCTGCCAATTAGCTTGTCCGGTAAGGGTGAAAAGATAATTACGGATGTTGGAACCAAAAGCTATCGCTGTTTTTGAATTGAGATTTATTCTTGCATTTAATAAGCGGATATCCTGGTTAGCAAATGCGTATCTTTTTTTAGTGCCGTTTTGAGAGGATATTTCCGCACTCCCGGGAGATGAGAGCAATGAATATTTTTCAATTTTAAATGCATTGGT
>JANMVB010000199.1:0-10319 GCA_031392305.1 Ferruginibacter sp. | reverse complement strand
TTTCTGGACAACCTGTTGCCGGGAACACATTTAACCGGTATTATAATTTATCACGCAATTAAAGCTGCCAATTGGTATTTAGTACAAGAGGGCGATGCAACGATGCTGACCATGGCTGCTGCTTCGTTCGGACAACAACTTGTATTATTAAAAAAATTACCTTTCACACAACCCACCCCCCGGGTATGCTGAGGTAGGTTGCCAAGCATTGCATTAAAGAAAAAATGCCTTAGCTTAAAACATTATAACATTTCCACACCACCCCTGTTAAACCTTTTTACTTTTTTTTGATCCATAAAAACATTCTGCCAAAACATACTTATGAATCATTTTTCCACCGCAATTATTTTTCTTCTCGTTGCTAACAATGTATCAGCACAGTCCAACTATACTGCTGCAAATTTTGCTGTGAGCGGCGATACTTTTTATCTTACAAAAGCACCGGCTGCCAGTGTAGATTTTGATATTACAGGTAGCAACACCACCTGGGATTATAGTACACTCTCCGGCGTATCGCAGCGCAGGCTTATCTTTCGCCTGCCCACACAAACAGGTTTTAGTTTTTTGCAATGGCCTTACATTTATAATAGTGCCAACGTAAACTTATCTTCAACAGACGAACAAACTGTAGCCGTGTTAGGTTTGCAACAAACCAACCCAAACGATTATTATTTAAAGAATGCAAACTACCTGCAGCAAAAAGCGGGTTCGTACACGGTGAGTTTAAATAGCAATTCGTTCAATGAAAAATATACATACACCAACCCGGATACTTTGTATAAATTTCCATTTACTTACAATAGCATCAACAGCTCACATGCTGCCTATTCATTTGTGTTACCGCAGGATATTTATTACCGCAATGTGCAACTAAACAGAAAGGATACGGTAAATGGCTGGGGTACCCTCATTACGCCTTATGGCAATTTTACAAACTGTATAAAATATGTAAGCACCCTTACAGAAGTGGATTCAATATCCATTAACGGCACGCCGGTTATTACAAACGATACCATCATTTACAGGGAATATAAATGGTTTGACCCTGCAAAAAAGTTTCCGGTTTTGGTGGTAAAACAAACCAAAACAGGCAACCATTTTATAACACAAAGTGTAGAGTATTTTGATGACAGGCAATACTACCAGCCCAATGCCTTGTTTACCTATATTCCATTAACACCCAATATGGGCGACACGGTAAGTTTTCAAAACCTGAGTACTAACGGCTACGCATACAAATGGTATTTTAATGATCCCTCAAGTGGCATTAATGATAGTGCAACAGCTATTAACCCACAACATATTTTTGTAAACCCCGGCACATATATGGTGCAGCTTATTGCTTACAACGGCAACCTTACAGATACTTTTTCGTTAGCCATACAGGTAAACCCGGTAAACATAACGTACACGTTTACGGGCAATGGAAACTGGAGCGACGCTGCAAACTGGAGCAACCATGCAGTGCCGCCCGCTAATTTACCTGCAACCAATTCGATTATTATTGACCCGGTTGCAGGCGGTGAATGCCTGCTCGATACAACACAGCATATAGCCGCAGGCGCAGCTATAACCATCAACTCCGGTAAAAAATTTATAGTACCAGGGTTATTAAAAATTCAGTAAGTAGCTGGCAAGAAAATACGCAAACCATCTCAGCCAGGTTTATACCCTCAATCGTTTTCGTATTCAGCCACCAAAATTGTCGCAATCACACTGCAATCACATTGTATTTTTAGACGAGGTTTGTATCTTAATAAAGCAGCAATAAAATGAGAAAAATAATTGTTCTTTCAATGATTACATTAGATGGAGTAATGCAAGCACCGGGTGGTCCTAAAGAAGACATATCTGGCGGTTTTAAGTATGGGGGTTGGACTGAACCGTATGGTGATGAAGTTATTGGCCAGGTGGTTCAAAAAGAACTGAAACAACCTGCAGGTTATCTTTTGGGTAGAAAAACATTTGAGATTTGGGAAGACTATTGGCCGCATCATGCAGACTTTTGGCCGGGTATTAACGAGGGTACAAAATATGTACTGTCAAAGACCAGGAAAAAATCTGCCTGGAAAAATACAGTATTCATCAAAACTGTGGCTGATATCAAAAAACTGAAAGCTTCCAAAGGTGCTGACATTCATGTTTGGGGCAGTAGTGAGGTGGTTCAGTTGCTACTTAAGCATGACCTTGCAGATGAACTCAGGCTAAAAATTTACCCGCTCACTTTGGGCGAGGGAAAAAAGCTTTTTGATAACGGAGTAATTCCGGCAGCCTTTAAACTGGCAGAGAATATAGTTACTACAACCGGTGTAATTATTGTTTATTACAAACGGGCTGGAAAAGTAAAGACAGGTGCGGTTGAAGCAAAAAAAAATAAAATACGAAAATCATCATGACGAAAAAAGCACGAACCCCTAAGAGCGGTTTGCTGCTATGCCGGCACGCCAAACGCAGCATTAACTTTTTGTGCGCTTATAAGCGACAGTTTCAGCTCCCCGAAAGCAGAAGATCAACAGCACAGCGGTAAGGCCTCACGCTTTATAGGCAACTTTGCAACACAGGTTTATACATAACTTTATTGAGTGAAGTTTAAAGCAATGATGGGTTTTACTAAATAAATAAAACTATGAAAAAAAGCAAATTGCTACAAATGCACAATGTTGGTATTGTTGTAGAATATCTGGATAACGCTATCTCTTTTTTTGAGGAGATAGGCTTGAAGCTTGAAGGGCGTGCAATGGTAGAAGGTGAATGGGCTGGTCGGGTTACCGGGCTTGGCACTCAGTCCGTAGAGATTGCTATGATGGTTACCCCCGATGGACACAGCCGTCTTGAGATTTCGAGATTTCTCACCCCGCCGGTTATTTCAAACCACCTGAATGCTCCTGTGAACTCTCTTGGTTACCTACGTGTAATGTTCACCGTTGAAGATATTGACGAGTTGGTACCGAGGCTTATAAAAAATGGCGCTCAACTTGTTGGAGAAGTGGTTCAGTACGAGAACTCATACCGGCTTTGCTACATTCGTGGAACCGAAGGACTTCTAATTGGTTTGGCAGAACAACTAGATAGTAAATAAGTAGCGGATGTTTTATAAAATACCCACTTTGGAATGCGATTCTTCAGCAAATAATCACTTCATTTTTTATTCGGATGTAATCCAAGCTATAGCTAATCGGCATCATAATTTATAACGCAATTAAAGCTGCCAATTGGTATTTAGTACAAGAGGGCGATGCAACGATGCTGACCATGGCTGCTGCTTTGTTGGGACAATATGTACTACTCACCCTATTAAATATTCTCTACAAAATACATATCAACTTCCCCTTTATTCTTTGCCTGTATTTTGCCCCGGTGTACACAGTTGAATTTGTCTTTTACCAATTCATACGTACTGCCGCTAACGTTTATTTTTCCGGCTTCTGAATTTTGTTCAAGCCGGGCGGCAAGGTTTACGGTATCGCCCCAAATGTCGTAAGCATATTTTTTTACGCCTACTATTCCGGCCACTACAGGGCCGGTGTGTATGCCGATACGCATTTCGAATGGAGCCTCTCCTTTCAATTCTTTTTCTTTTTTACGCTGCAACATAAAGTTGCGTATTTCAATGGCGGCACTCACCATATCGGTTGCATGTGTAAAGCTGGAAACAGGCAGCCCGCTTGCACAGAGGTAAGCATCGCCAACGGTTTTAATTTTCTCAATCTTGTACTTCTGCAACATTTTGTCGAAAGCGCTGAAACAATAATCCAGTTCGGCTACCAATAATTCTGCACTTATATTTTGACTTACCCTGGTAAAATCTTTAAAATCGGTGAACATAACCGTTACCATACTAAAGGTTTTTGGCCGGGAATATCCGTTTTGTTTTATTTCATTCGCCACTTCATCGGGTAGTATATTGAGCAGCAATTCATCGCTCCGGTTTTTTTCTTTTTTTATTTTGTTGCGCTGCACCATTAACAACAATGCGAAGAGCAACACAACTGCAAAGCCACTTACAAATACGTTTCGCACCAGCTTTTGTGTTTGCAATTCTTTTTTTGTAACAGCTTGCTCAGCCTTTGACTGGGTTTCTTTTTTATCAAACTCGTACTGCATTTTTTGCTGTATTATTTTTTCGGTGTTTTCTTTATTGGCAATACTGTCGCGGTATAAAATGTACATCTTATAATTTTCATAAGCATTGTTATAATTACCTAACGCACTATCCGCATGGGCAAGGCTGAGGTAAGCATCCTGTATGGTGGCTTTAATCCCAATCTCTTTTGCAAGCTGCAGGCTTTTCATCAACCATTCCCTGGCCTGGCTTGCTTTACCGTCTTCTACCTGTGCGGTTCCGATATTGTGGTAAGAAACAGCAATGCCCTCTTTATCGCCCACTTCCTCCTGTATTTTTAATGCAGCAAAATAATTTTTCAACGCCTCAGCGTATTTCTGCTGGTTTTTGTAAACTACCCCGATATGGTTGTATGCTAAAGCGATTTCGTTTTTATCTCCCAGTGCTTCATACATCTTCTGAGCCTGGAAATAATTTTTTAGCGCCTCAGCATAGTTCCCCAGTTCGAAATAGATAATGCCTATGTTAAGGTTCGATCCTGCAATCCCTCTTTTATCACCATTTGCTTCACGGATTTTCTTCGAAACAAGATGATTTTTCAGCGCTTCGTCATAATTGCCCATATCGATATATACATTCGCAATGTTGTTATAAACGCTGCCAATAGCTTTTTTATCACCGGCTTCTTCAAATGCTCTCAGCCCTGTAAAATAATTTTTTATTGCCTCCGGGTAATTGCTCATTTCATAATGGTTATTCCCCATGTTGGTATAAATTATTGCCGTTGTCCGCTTTTCGGTGCTATAGGTAAGTGCTTTTGATAAGGATAACTGTGACTGGTCATAACTTCCCAGGTCATTATATGCCTGGCCCAACCTTAGGTAAGCCGAAGCAATGCCTTTGGAATAACCTAATTTTTCAGAAAGCTCTTTTGCGATGTTAGCAAGGTAGATCGTTGTATCAGTATCGCTGTACAATAACTCGTACGAAAGGAGATTGAGTGCATTTACTCTATTAGTATCCTCGCCGGCGGTTTTTAAAATAGCCCGGAGGGAATCAATAGTATTGGTTTGCGCTGCAGAGATAAGCTGCAATGCAAACAGAAAACTAAAAAGCAGCATGTTTTTTTTCATATCATCTTCAGCATTGGTTAAGGCTTAGTACGAATGGTTTTACTTTTTCTAAATTCATAACCCCTGGTATATCGTAAACCAACATTCATGCTTTTTATATTTTTTGTCCGGGCAACTGAGCCCTGAATAAGCATCGTTGCATTATTTATCCCGAGAAAGGTTTTGTGTGCTGCCTCGGGACGCCCTCTTGTACTTTTGTATATATGGCAGCGCTTTTAATTTGCGAATAACTCTTCAATTTATAAGCAAGGATTAGGAGTTCTTATTTTAAACAAAATAGTAATTATATAATAACGTAGGTAGCAATTATAAATAAAAAAAGAGAAGGCCTTCTCTTTTTTTCTGAACTGTGATTTTTTTGATTGATGTGATTGATGAGATTTTTTTGATTGATGTTATTTAAAACTAAAATTGCCCCGGAGGACAATGTCATTAAGTTAGCTCTGTAAGAGCTACGTGTTTATAGTTTATAATTACACAATCGTTATTTGGCTCCGGAGGAGCCGCGTAATCCACGTGGCTCCTCCGGAGCCCATTTGATAAAAGAGGAATGATTCTATAAACACGTTGCCCCTGCCGGGCAATGTCATTAAGTTAAGGAATCAGTACGCTGGTTTAAAGTTTGTAAACGTTTTGTACTTACTTTTTGATTGTGGATTTTTTCTCACTCGTTCAAAAGTCCGCCCCTTTCTTATCGGTATAAGTTCCTTCTTAAAAAAATCATGCAGTATCTGCAGAATGTTTGCTGGCTCTTGTGTTAAAAAGAGATGCACAAATTTCATTTTTAATTTTCCAAATGATTTGTTCCTGTTTATTTTCATGGGGTATTTTCTATTGGCATCAGTGGTTTCCACTGTTTGCTGTGCATCTTTTATCAGCACCGAATGAAGGTTTGCCATAAAAACGGTTGCATAAAAATCCTGTTCAACGGCAGCTATGCTAAGACCGCTGAATGATTCAAGTTGCATAATGTTTTTTTGCAATGATATATTGGTTTCTATTCCCCACCGCATAAAATACAACTCTTTAAACTGGCTCTCAGGATGCCCTTCCTCTTCCCACAAATTTGTAATTAATACTTCAGTGCATCCTTCAAGTTCTACTCGTACCAGTCTTACTTTTAATGTGGTATTTTTATCAATTAAATAACCACTTTTCTTTAGTCCCTGCATGGCACAAACAGTAGGTGGCCATTGTACAATTTCAGATGATTTTCCCGTGGCAATAAAATCTTTAATAATGGAAAGATTATCCTTTGCCCTTATTATAAACTTTCTTTCTTTCTCCTGCCACAGATGCAATGCTATCACCTTATAATTGCTAAAGTTCCGGTCATAAATTATCAGCATGTCTTCTTCTGTTCTGTCAACCATATCATACACCATATTCAATTCTCCATATCGGTACGGGCTTATGTTGGGAAGCAGTATTAACTCATTGAGCACATCGTAATAATAAAGAGTTTTGGCTACTGTAAAAAAACTTTGCTGATTACGTTGCCCGCCAAAATATTTACTGAGCGCCTCATTATTGACCAGCGTTGCATTAGAACCGTCGGCAGCCACTATCCGATAGCCTTTCCATCGCTTTACTGCATCTTTATTCAACCGGTACCAGGTGCTGCATAAAAAGTTATTCCAAAAGGAAAAGAACAGTGGCTTTAGTTTTATCCGCTGCTGTACAAATGCACTGACCGAATAAGATTGATCTTGCCCTGATTCAGTAAAAAAATTTTCTATCTCAACACTCAGTGTCTTTTTACAAAGCTTCGCTACCAGGAGTACCAACTTTTCAAATGGTAGTTTCCGGTTGCGGACAAAATCGCTCGGAGAGCAACGGAAATGACGCAACAATTCAGTATCAGAAGCCACTATGGAAACAAATTCTTTCAATTCTCGAATGAGTTTTACATTTGTATCAAACATGGGATTGCAATCGGTTTTAAGATTCGACACCTCAAAACTATATATTGCAATCCTTTTTTTTGCATATTCCTTAACTTAATGACATTGCCCTGCCGGGGCATAAGTAGTATAGTAAAAGCATTGTATTGGTATAAATAAAATAGAAGGATCAGGCTAATTGCCATTATTATTTCATCCCCATAAAATGAAAGGGATCCCTGCTTTCATAAAAATTATGTAATCACAAAAATCACAGTTCAGACAATTTGGTGAATTGAGTTAAGGCACGTTTGGGAGATATTGCCCGGAAAACATTTATTCGATATTATAATGTATAACGCAATTAAAGCTTCCCAATGGTATTTAGCACAAGAGGGCGATGCAACGATGTTGCACATTGCTGCTGCTTCGCTCGGACAACAACAAGGTTAATTAAAAAAATCATAGTTCAGACAATTTGCTGCACGTTGGCAGACGTTGTTTAGAAAAAGCACCTTTCAATAAAGTGGCCGGTGAAAACACCGGCCACACATGAAAACACTATAAAAATCAGTTGTAAAAAGAGTTAAGTAATATCGCCCCACACAGCTTGTTTGAAACGATATAATAATTATTTATTTTGAACTCAACAGAGGTTTATAGACCAGCAATTCAGACCAGCGTGACTGTACCACATCCGCATAATCCTGTAACCATGCCTCAAACGAGCCGGCCCCGTTAGTTGCGTTAAATCTTTCAGCCATTGGTTTACGATAGTCGCTGGCCAGTTCTTTTAACCCATTTTTTAAACGGGTAACAGTTATATAACCCGGCTCACCGGAAAACACTGCCGAATAAACAGCAACCGATTCCTTATCAGCCTCCCATACCTTTTTAAGTTTTTGTATCAGTGCCATCACACCATTGATTTTACCGGGTTTTGCGCTCATGTGACTGATAACAATTTTGTCTGCATAATCAGTGAGCTGTACGGTGCTTAAATCGGCCTTAAAATCATAAAAGCCACTTTGACCGTGGCCCTCGGTAAGTGGTAGCACATTTTTTTCCCAGTCAGCGGTATGTTCAGCACTAATGTCGGCACGGCCATCCAGTGTACTCCAGGTGGTTGGGCCTTCAGTAATCATATAGCCACCAGCATCCGGGCCAGACTGGATACTCCATACCCGCCAGGTAACATCGCCTGTATGATACTTTTTTGCATGGTTGGAAAGCGCTTTTTCAAACTCGCCTGCTTTGTCATTTTTGGCAAATAAACGGTTAGACGTAAGCAATGTTTTTGTTTGTGCTATTCCTAATAAAGGAAGCAGTAACAACAGGAAAAATAAATTTTTCATTTTAGGTTTTTTTTAATGATGAGAGAAATGGAAATGCATTTAATTGTTCAACATTAAGGTCAAAATCTACCACCTGCTTTATAAGGCGATAAACAGTGACACACATGTTGAATTGCTGGTTATTGTGAAATAAACTTACCATTTGTAAAATCAACATGCAAGCAGGTAAGGACGAACAATATTTGAAACTGTACGAAGGGGTGGATTTATTTACCGGGGATATACAGGATAAGGATAATTGTTGATTTGATACGTGTTAATCAAACTATGGTTGGGCAGTAAACGACAACTAATTTGTAAATAAAATTTTTTGGCCAGGCTAAGATGCTATGTGGTACATCGTTGCGTCGCACTCTTGTACTGAAAATCTGTGGGGAGCTTTACCTGCAATATAACAGGATAAATTAACCGCAGAGAACAAGAGGAAATGGAGGCAGTATTGGCGTCAGGTTAAAAATATTTTTAAAAATATTCGGCATAAGGAAAACCGCAACAGGCTGAGCTCAAGCTACCTCCCCTGCCATGGAACCAAGGCAACGTTAGGGTTGATTCGTCTTCGTCTATGCTCCATGTAAAAGAATCTTGTTTGCAGTTGGGACAAATTTGAGTTGCCATTACCTTAAAACTTTTTTTTGTCCGTTTAAAAATGGTGGCTCTTTTAATTGTTGTTCAAAATCTTGCTTTGTGAAAAATGGCCAAAAGTCATAATCGCCAAGTTCTTGAGTTTCTTTTAAATGTTGCTCCCTTTCTTTGATTTTGTCTCTATAATATTTCCCAAGTGTTAAAACACTTAACAGCAATTCTTTAAAAGAAAAGCGAAACAATGGATTTGTAGGATCAATATAAGGCCATTTATATTCAAAGTCTGAATGTAAAAATAAAATGTAACGAGCAATGTCTTTAAGTTGTTCGTCTGTAAGTTTGTGTCCACCAGTGAGCTTGTGTTGGTCTAAGTCGCTATATAAACACCAACTTAATTCAAGCATTGGTCTTATTATTGGGTCGTCACTGTTTGCTTCATTTGCTCTATGATATTGTTCTGGTAGCCAACCATAAGAAACATCGTCTATTACTCTTATTTCAAAGTCGTCATTAGTGATTTGCCCAACTGTAAGATGTCGCAAATGAAGTGCAAGTTTTTTTCTACGTTCTTTGTCAACCATAATTTCTCAATATATAAATTGTTCAAGGGAATGCTTTTTTTATCCAAGGTCGGTGCCTCACCGACCTGTAGCGGAATGAATGATTATTATAAAGAATGCAGGCAATAGATTTTAAGTACAAAAGAAACCTTCAATGCATTGGTCGGCGAAGACACCGACCACGGAGGAAGAATTTTTTGTCTTATCCATTTTTTTGTTTCATATAGTTTAACAGGTCAAGAATGTGTTGTTGAATATGACTATAAAACGTTAGTTGGAAAAACCAAAGTCCGTCTGCCAAACTATTGTTCTCTATTCTCCATTTAATTTCTAAAAGGTCTATTATTATGTCGTTCAAGTCGTCAATTGCATCACCAATTGCACTGTCTCGTAAGTTGTCAATGTCGTTAATGTTAAGAATTGTTTTGTAAAAACCAAAGTCTTTAAAGTTGCTTTCTATGTTTTGTCGAATGTTTGGCAGATTTGTTTTGTCAAAGTCGGGATAATCAGTTTCGTCAAAGTCAAATTTTATGTCAATGTAAAGGTTGTATATTTTTACAAAGTATTTTTCCAACAATTTTTCCTTGTCAGTTACTGTCAAGTTTGGCTGAAGTCCATACTTTACAATTTCATTTATGGTTGAGATAAGTTCTGTCATTGTAGGGTTGTCGTAATATGGCACATAACGTTTGTATTTACGCTAAAGTACCCTGCTTCTCCGCCGTTGTTGGTATCCCACTCCT
>JANMVB010000139.1:0-7391 GCA_031392305.1 Ferruginibacter sp. | reverse complement strand
GATATTATTAATGTTGTTGGCTGTGGCGATAAAAAGCACTTTACTTAAATCGTATTCCAGCTCCAGGTAATTATCGTAAAACGAATTGTTTTGTTCAGGATCCAATACTTCAAGCAGGGCAGAGGAGGGGTCGCCCCGCTGATCGTTGCCAACCTTATCTATTTCATCCAATATCATTACCGGGTTACTGCTTTTTATTTTGCGGATAGATTGTATGATCCTGCCCGGCATGGCGCCAATATAGGTTTTGCGGTGGCCACGTATTTCGCTTTCATCATGCAAGCCGCCCAGGCTTACCCGTACATACTTGCGGGCAATGGCGTGTGCAATACTTTTGCCCAGGCTGGTTTTACCAATACCCGGAGGGCCCACAAAGCAAAGAATGGGGCTTTTCATATCGCCCTTTAATTTTAAAACAGCAAGATATTCCAGGATACGTTCCTTTATTTTATGCATGCCGTAATGATCATGATCCAGTATTTTTTTTGCTTTCTTTAAATCATACGAATCGGCTGTGTAATCTTCCCATGGCAGGTCAAGCATCAGATCGAGGTGATTGTACACTACCGAATAATCCGGAGTGGTGGGGTGCATCCTTTCTAACTTTTCCGCACCTTTTTGAAACATTTCTTTAGCAGCTTTTGGCCATTTTTTTCCTTCGGCTTTCTTCAGCATTTCTTTTACCTCTGCCACATTATCTCCGCCGAGTTCTTCCTTGATGGCCTTCATTTGCTGGTGAAGAAAATATTCCCTTTGTTGTTTATCAAGCTCTGCCCTGGTTTTATTGGTTACCTTATTTTTTAGCTCGGTGTATTGCAGCTCGGTTTGCATCAGGTTCATCAACAGCTCTGCCCTCGCTTTAATATTGTTGATCACCAGCAGGCGTTGCTTATCTTTTATATCACTGTTTAAATTACTGCTAACAAAGTGGATTAAAAAGGCGGGGTTTTCAATATTTCTTAAAATAATTGCAGCCTCACTGGGAAGGTTAGGCGAAATTTGCACAATCTGCCCGGCAAGGTCTTTAATGCTGCCAACCATTGCATTAAAATCATTATCGTCTTCTAAAACTTCTTCTTCAATCGGGTGAATTTTCGCTTTAAAATAAGGATCCTCACTGGTGATCTCATCAATTTTAAAACGCTTTTTACCCTGTATGATTATGGTGGTGCCACCATCGGGCATTTTAATCATTTTGGCAATTTTTGCAACCGTTCCAATTTCTTCAAGATCGCTAACCATGGGCTCTTCCACCGTACTGTCTTTTTGCGCTATCACACCTATCAATTTGTCAGCCTTGTAGGCGTCGCTCACAGCTTTTATGCTCTTATCACGCCCTACGGTAATAGGTAAAACTACTCCTGGAAACAGAACAGTATTGCGTAACGGCAACAAGGGTAATTCTAATGGAATCGGTTGTGTGTCTGCTTCTTCTTTATCATCTTCGTCCAAAGGTATCATTGGCATAAACTCCATTTCTTCTTCCGGTCCCTGGAAATAATAATCATTATTCATAATCTTCTCAATATATAGTCAAAATGTCAAAACTCACAGACAATTCCATGTTTTTTGTGTGGAAGGGTAATAAGACAACATTAATGCCATGTTGGGGGAGTTACGTGTTAAGTGGATACTGATTGTTGTTTGTTTGTTTTTTTCGTCCGGACGTGAAAGCCCTGATTAAGCATTGTTGTGTCACTCACTTGTACCGCATACCAATGTGGAGCTTTACCTGCATTTTAATTAGCAAAACAAAAAGTGTAAAATCTATTTAAGAATATTTTTATTTTTTGAGTATTTCAAAAGGCTAATTTTATTCTTCATTTTAGATACATTTGTTTAAGTCTTTAAAAACAATGTACAATTTGTAAATAAAAAATTATTGTATTTGTTCAATTTTTAAATATGAAAATTAAAAGTTTACATATCGAGGCATACAGGCATTTAGAAAATGTCAATTTTGATTTTACTTACCCGGAAGGCCATGCAAAAGCAGGTAAACCTTTGGATAAAATATGTATTATTGGCCAAAGTGCAACTGGCAAGACTACTTTACTTGAGTTGATAAAGGATGTTATATCCAAATTGGATTTAGTTGAAATAATTAATAGGCAATATTTATTAGGTCATCACAAATTAATTTTCAAAGGTTATTTGGAATATTTATCAAAAGATGGGGAATTAAAAATAGAAGAGAACGCAATTGTAAAAGAAGGCAAAGAATTTCGAAACATGCCAAAAAGTGGAAGCGGAACTTATGAAAAACTTATTACCGACGCAGTAAAACTATTGTATGTAAGTTCAGAAATAATATCAAAAGAAACCATAAATATATTTAATCAAAATCCGCTCAATATTATCAATGAATTAGAAACAGAAAAATTTGCCGGATTTCAAAACAAATATAATAAGCCAAATTATGTGTATGAATTTGTGCAAAATATAGATGCAGAAATATGGTTTTCTTTATTGTATAAAATATTAGATTACAGGAAGAGGTTTCTCCAAATGGCTTCCGAATTAATTAATAAAGGGTCTATCGGGGATATGGGAAAATTGAATCAACAATATGCCCAATGGGCTGCAGCCAATGAAAACCCGATTGCATTGTTTGCAAATTTTTTTAATCCGGTACTTAAAAAATTAAATGTAGAGATTGATTTAGTCAATACAGAATATCCTATACCCGTTAAATCAATGGTTAATGAAGAAGTTATACCTGTTGCCGGTTTAAGTACAGGAACTAAAGGTTTATTGCTTTCAATGTTCCCATTGTTTGAATTAGACACCAATGATGCCATTATTTTATTAGATGAACCAGAAAGGTCTTTATTTCCTGATATGCAAATTGATTTAATAGCACATTATCAAAACCTGGCACCGGCAGCCCAGTTTATCGTGGCAACACATTCTCCTTTTATTGCAGCAGCCTTTGAGCCGGAAGAAAGGTTTATCCTCTATTTTGATGAAAAGGGAAAGGTGGCTGTCCGCAGAGGTGAATCGCCGATTGGTGATGACCCGAATGATATTTTAAGAAATGATTTTAATGTAGATTATTATAATGATTTCGGTAAAAAGGCATATCAGGATTACCTTGATTTAAAAAGAAAAGTTACTCAGGAAACGCAGCCGGAAAAAAAGAAAGATTTGATGTTGGAATTAGTAGGGTTAGGTGATAAATATAATTTTTAAATGAGAAGAGCGCATAAGTTTCCTGATTCAAAAATAGTAGCAGACAAACTGAGCTATATTTCAGGTAACCCAAACAACAATAAAAAAATTGCTGAAATATTATTTCAGGAACAAAAAGGATTCTGTGCTTACACTGATGAATACATAAGTAGAACGGATGCAAAGGATATTGAACATTTCAATCCAACAATTAAAAATACTTCAACGGATAATTACAACAATTGGTTTTTAGTAAAGCATCAGTGGAACAAGGAAAAAAGCTACAAATGGAATAATTTTCAGCCAATACTTCATCCATCAGCAGATGATTTTGAAGATAGGATTATTTATAATAATGGCGATTACATTGTTAATTCCGATGCGGATATTGAGGCTAAAAACCTGATAGAGTTACTACAATTAGATAATGCAGGTTTAGCAGATAAAAGAAAAAGATACATTGCAAGAAAGCGGGAAGAAATGAACGTTTTTGGGCAGGATGCGACTTCTTTTTTTTCATTATTGATAACTGCTGACACTTGCCAGGTATCCTACTTACGGGCAATAAAAGAAGAATTCGGAATCGATATTTGGGAAATTTTATCTTAATGCCTTACTCACTCACTCTTCATTAATATCTACAGCTTATTTTTGCAGGCTATGTACATTTCATGCACCGACAAAGAACAAGCAATATTTCAAAAAATAGCAGCCGCCGCTGATGATCTTGGTGTGCCCTGCTACCTGATAGGCGGCTTTGTTCGGGATAAAATTATCGACAGGCCAACTAAAGACATTGACATTGTTTGTGTAGGTGATGGCAATGAATTAGCTGCCAGAGCTGCAGCACGTTTTCTTCCCAATCCTTATGTAAGCCATTTTAAAAATTTTGGAACGGCACAGTTTAAAATTGAGGATGTGGATATTGAATTTGTAGGCGCAAGAAAAGAGAGTTATTCAATAGAAAGCCGCAAACCAGCCGTGGCATCCGGAACTTTGGAGGATGATCAAAAGCGGCGTGATTTTACCATAAACGCACTGGCAATTAGTCTCAATAAATGGGATTATGGACAACTGTTAGACCCATTCAATGGCATGAGCGATATCGGGAAAAAAATACTTAGAACGCCGCTTGACCCGGATATAACATTTAGCGATGATCCTTTACGTATGATGAGGGGAATTCGCTTTGCAACGCAATTAAATTTTACCCTTGAAGAAAAAACTTTAGCCGCTATAAGTAAAAATGCCGCACGGATAAAAATAGTAAGCGGTGAAAGAATTGCTGATGAACTCAACAAGATATTAATGTGCAACAAGCCATCTATCGGTTTTGATTTGTTGTATAAAACAGGTTTATTAAAAATTATCTTTCCCCAGATGGTAGCACTTGCCGGCGCTGAATACATTGATGGCAAAGGCCATAAAGATAATTTCTATCACACTTTACAGGTGGTTGATAATATTAGCCGAAACACCGATGACCTGTGGTTGCGCTGGGCCGCAGTATTGCATGATATAGCCAAGCCGGTAACAAAAAAATTTGAAGAAGGTCATGGATGGACTTTTCATGGCCACGAAGTAATAGGAGGGAGGATGGTGCCGAAAATATTTGCACAATTAAAACTTCCTCAAAATGAAAAGATGAAGTTTGTGCGCAAGTTGGTAGAGCTTCATTTGCGCCCAATTAGTTTAACCAAAGAAAATATTACAGACTCTGCAGTAAGAAGGTTATTATTTGATGCAGGGGAAGATTTTGATGCATTGATGACACTGTGTAATGCAGATATTACTTCAAAAAACAAGCAGAAAGTACAACGCTTTTTGGAGAACTTTGAAATAGTACGCCAGCGTTGTGCAGAAGTGGAAGCAAGTGACGAGGTAAGAAACTGGCAACCACCTGTAACCGGGGAAATAATTATGCAAACTTTTAACCTGCCTCCCGGCCGTATAGTAGGCGACTTGAAGAATGCTATAAGGGAGGCTATTTTGGATGGGGATATCCCAAATAATTATGAAGCTGCATTTGCGTTCATGATTGAAAAGGCAGCGGAGCTGGGTATTGAGTATTACAAAGAATAAGCGATGGTTGATTTCCACAGTTTCTATATACCAATTTCTCATTTGTTATTATTAATTTCGTTGTATGGCAATATTACGTTTTAGGGTTTACTGGGAAGATGATGAAAGCATTTACAGGGATGTGGTTATAAAACACTCTCAAAATTTTGCTGACCTTCATCAATGCATTTTAAAAAGCTACGAGTTTGACAGCAAGCATAAAGCTACCTTTTACCGTAGCAATGATACCTGGCTGCGGGGCAGAGAAATTTCGCTGGAAAAGTATGATGATAAAACCTATAAAGTGGATCCGTTAATTATGACGGATACTACGATGGGGTCAGAAATAAAAGACCCTAATCAGAAGTTTATTTACGTGTATGATTTTAATAAGCTGTGGACATTTATGGTAGAGCTTATCAATGTAGATAAAGAAGAAAATAAAAAGCTTACATATCCCACCTGTATCCGTACTGAAGGGATAGCACCATCACAATATGGCACCAAGGGACTGGTAGATAGCCGCCTGGCAGAAGTTGAAGAAAAATATGACCTGAATGCCGCAGCTATGCTGGCCGGATTTAGTGAAGAAGATGAAGACGGCAATGCAGCAGAAACTGAAGAAGACACAACAGGGGATGAAGTGGCGGAGGAGATTTAATTAATTGATAATTTTTTAATTGATAATTGATAATTCAATTTCGTTTACTTAAGGAAAATTATTTGGTTACAAACATTTGTTTTTCAAATTAACATCGTTGTGTCACTCACTTGTACTTTTTCAGCAATGTGGAACAAAGAAATACAAAGGCTTAAATAAACAACATCGATTAATAGTTGTTCAAATTGCAGTTCTTCAATTTCTGATCAAACTCGATCTTTTTTTATACTGGTTATATTTAATTTATCATTGCCCGGATTAAATTATCAATTAATCAATTATCCATTAAAATAGTTTCCATTAAAAAGACTTGCATTGTAATATCGGGGCCAACTGCGGTTGGCAAAACTGATCTCGGCATACATGTAGCCCAACATTTTTCTACTGAAATTATTTCTGCGGATAGCCGCCAGTGTTTTAAGGAACTTACTATTGGTGTAGCCAAACCTTCTACGGAACAATTGAAATTAATCCCACATCATTTTATTAATTCCCATTCTATCACGGAGGATATGAATGCTGCTGTATTTGAAAATTATGCTTTGCAAAAGGTAGCAGAAATATTTACAAAGCATGATATTACTGTAATGGTTGGGGGTACTGGTTTGTATATAAAGGCTTTTTGTGAAGGGCTTGATGAAATACCTGCAATTGTGCCTGCTATAAAGAAAAAAATCATTGCTGATTATGAAGCGAAAGGAATGGATTGGTTGCAACAGGAAGTTGACATAAATGATCCTGATTATTATAGAACAGGAGAAACAAAAAACCCTCATCGCATGCTGAGGGCGCTTGAAGTGAAATTATCAACAGGCAGGTCAATACTCAGTTTTCAAAAGAAAGAAAAAGTAAAAAGAGATTTTAATATTATTAAAATTGGGCTCGAATTACCTAGAGAAGAATTGTATAACCGGGTTAATGGCAGGGTTGATAAAATGCTGGAAGATGGATTGCTGCAAGAGATAGAAACGCTTCAGCCACATAAAAACCTTAATGCTTTGCAAACGGTGGGATATAAAGAGTTATTTAGTTACCTAGAGGGAGCGATAACATTATCTGAGGCGATAGCAGCTATAAAGCAAAACACCCGGCATTATGCCAAACGCCAAATGACCTGGTTTAAAAAGGATAAGGAAATAATTTGGTGTGTACCTGAATTTAAACAGTTGATCGAAAAGATAAAATATAAAATGGATGATGTTTCAGCGTCTTTAAAAGATTAGGTTGATGTGATTTTTTGATGTGTGATTTATTGCTGATAACTCCTGCTGATATTTTTTTAAATAAGATTATACGCTAACAAACAACGCAGGTAAAGATCCCCAATGGTATGACGTACAAGTGAGTGACACAACGATGTCTCGTCCTGAAATAGGTTGACTACAAAATCAACCAAAATGGAACTAAAAGACCAGATTATTCAGGAGTATTTGAATACCGGATGTGGCTACCGGAAACTACAGACCAAGTATGGCATCAGCCGAACTACTATTTGTAA
>JANMVB010000134.1:0-2354 GCA_031392305.1 Ferruginibacter sp. | reverse complement strand
TTATTACAAAGTTTAAAACCCGCCGAAGTAGTTTTTCAGCGCAACCGCCAGAAACATTTTAAAGAGACTTTTGGTACAAAATTTTTTACCTATGCCCTGGATGAATGGATTTTTGCAGAAGCTTATTCCACTGAAAGTTTACTAAAACATTTTGGCACCCATAGCCTGAAAGGCTTTGGTGTAGAAGGCATGAAAGAAGGCATCATCGCCGCTGGTGCCATCCTGCATTATTTAAAAGATACCGAGCATCCCAACCTGGGCCATATCACATCCATACAGCGCATTGACAGGGATGAACATTTATGGATGGACCGCTTTACCATCCGCAACCTGGAATTATTTGGCGGCGGTGATGGCAGCAACACCCTATTAAAAGTGCTTGACAATACAGTATCGGCTATGGGTGCCCGCTTATTAAAACGCTGGATGGTACTGCCGCTGAACGACCTGATAAAAATAAAGGAGCGGTTAGATACGGTGGAATTTTTAATAAAAGAAACGGATACAAGAAATAAAATTTCGCAGCATATAAAACATGCAGGCGACGTAGAAAGGCTGGTAAGTAAAGTGCCCCTGAAAAAAGTAAACCCACGGGAAGTATTACAAATTGCCCGTGGATTATTACAGGCAGAAGCCATAAAAAATATTTGCTCCACGTCAGCAAATGAATATTTAAAAAGGCTGGGTGATTCGCTGAACCCATGCAGGTATATGTTAGAAAAAATAATGAAGGAGATCAATGAAAATCCTCCGGCAATTAGTTCGAAAGGCGGCATCATTGCAAATGGAATAAATGCGGAACTGGATGAACTCCGCAAAATATCCAGCGGAGGAAAAGAATACCTGGTAGAGCTGCAACAAAAGGAAGCATTGACCACCGGTATCTCTTCTTTAAAAATAAGTTTCAACAATGTATTCGGTTATTACCTCGAAGTTACCAACCTGCACAAAACCAAAGTTCCGGAAACATGGATACGCAAGCAAACACTGGCCAATGCAGAGCGTTACATCACGCCTGAATTAAAAGTGTATGAAGAAAAAATTATTGGTGCAGAGGATAAAATATTGCAGATAGAAATGCAATTGTTTGAAAAATTATTAAATGAGTTGCAGGATTATATTGCCCCCATGCAGTTAAACGGGCATGTGATGGGCGTGCTGGATTGCCTGAGTTGTTTTGCTGCCAATGCATTGCATTTTAATTATAAAAAACCAATGGTATATGATGGCGATGTGCTTGCCCTGAAAGACAGTCGCCACCCGGTGATAGAACGCTATTTGCCTACCGGCGAAAGTTATATTGCCAATGATATTTATTTAGATCCGGCGGCACAACAAATCATTATATTAACCGGCCCCAACATGAGTGGTAAAAGTGCCATCCTGCGGCAAACTGCCCTCATCACTTTAATGGCGCACATGGGAAGTTTTGTACCGGCAGGTGATGCAAAAATTCCGCTCACTGATAAAATATTTACCAGGGTGGGTGCAAGTGATAACCTGAGTGGTGGCGAAAGTACCTTTATGGTAGAGATGAATGAAACGGCAAGCATCATCAATAATATTACTGCACGCAGCCTGATATTGCTGGATGAAATTGGGCGTGGCACTTCTACATACGATGGCATTTCCATTGCATGGAGCATTGTTGAATATTTACACAAATCCCCTGCTGCTCCAAAAACATTATTTGCCACCCATTATCACGAGCTGAACGAACTGGAAAATAAATTACCCCGGGTAAAAAACTTTCATGTTACCAACAAGGAAGTGGGCAACAAAATTATTTTTCTGCGTAAGCTGGCGGCTGGTGGAAGTGTGCATAGTTTTGGTATACATGTGGCCCGTATGGCAGGTATGCCCCCGGACTTAATAGAACGGGCAAACGAAGTTTTATTGCAACTGGAAGAAAGCAGGAACACCAAAGAAAATGGCAAGGCCCCCAGCCTCGATAACAGTATAAAAAAACTAACGCTCCCTAAAATGCAACTAAGCATTTTTGATGCCCACTCCGCCACCTTTGAAGAAATACGTTCCTTACTGGATGCGGTAGATATCAACCGGCTAACACCGGTAGAAGCATTGCTAAAATTACAGGAGATAAAGGCGAAGGTGAAATAGCGGCCCGTGCGCCCCTGTCCCCTAAAGGGGAAAACTGGCGTGAAGATTTTTTTTATTTGATGTTTTATTATTTTTTTTCAATCGGAATTTCTTTGTGTACAAACATTCGTTTTTCAATTAAACATCGTTGTGTCACTCACTTGTACCGCATACCAATATGGAACTTTTCCCACATGATATGTAGCGTAACATCAGCCTGTTTATATAGATACTCATGTACAGCATATTTGTAA
>JANMVB010000052.1:0-24741 GCA_031392305.1 Ferruginibacter sp. | reverse complement strand
TTACAACAATCCTTTAATTCGTATGTAAACTGTTGTTCGTTCATGCCTTTTGAGAATCCAAATACTATGCCATTTCAAAATAAACGCAAAAACCGGGGATATCTTAGTGTTAAAAGTTATAAACCACCGCTTTAAATGACTATTAATAAAAAATTTCCACACTATATTGAAATAGGAATATGAAACTGCAAATACTTTTCAAATAACCTTTTAACTATATCTCTTCATTATAATATGTATCATACCGCTATGCTTCATTTTTAAAATTGTTAGTATTGAAACACTTTGTAAAAAATGAACTAACAGAAAAAATTAGTAAAAAACAACTGCACTCATGATGGGTTTTAGTATTTTCTGCAAATTTCCACCCTATACATTACCAATTATTATTAACGCCGCTCTTATCTCCCCCGCTCCATTTTACCAAACGAAATTTTGCTAATTGCAATCATTGCAACAGTATTATCAATTATGCTTCGGTTAACCAACGAAGTATTTTTGAAGAGAAATTATTAACCGGCTTAGTGAATATTCGTACCAATCCCAATCCTTAAAATAGCCATCAAAATATTAACACGTAGTGTTTATAGACTCCCCTTTTTAACTACAATAAAATACGCTGCTTAAATACACGCAGGCAAAAGAATGTACGACATACATGGGTTGACGTCCTCATACATGGGTACATGCTATAGCCTTTTGTGAACACAAAAACTTTCACAAACTCATTATTGAACTAATACCCAAAGCATCGGTTAGCCGCTTGCCAGGGCCCCCTTTTGCTCAAACAAAAAAAATATATCATGAAACAGTCTAAATCATTAAAACCAGATAGCTATACACAAACAATAAAATTGCTATTGATACTATTTATCATTGAAAGCTATGCACCTGGTATTGTTGCCCAGGGATTGAATATTTACAATAACCAGCCGGCAGCATTTAATAAAACAATTACACTTTTATCATCTCCACAAAAAAATAAGAAAAGGTTTTGGCGGGCTACCGGGCAATGGACAATGATGCAGGTATTGCCCTGGGCAAGTAACCGTTTTATCCGAAACGCCGACTTTGCAAAAATTTCCCCTAAAAGTATTTTGCATAATCTTGGCCTTAAAAACCAGGAGTGGGACGATAACCTTTTTTTTAACAACCAGTTTTCTCATCCATACCAGGGCAGCCTTTATTTTAATTCATTTAGAAGTAACGGTTATAATTTCTGGGAATCTGTACCGGCAGTATTTGCAGGCAGCCTTTGCTGGGAAATAATTTGTGAAACCAGTACACCTGCGCCCAATGACATCATCAATACAAGCATTGGTGGTATTGTATTTGGTGAGATGAGCACCCGGTTATCAAAAATTATTTTAAAGAAAAAAAAAGATAATTTAAAGGGTATCATTAGGAATGCTGCTTCTTTTATCAGCAACCCACTTTACCAGGTTAACAACCTGCTGGATAATAAAACAAAAAATGAAAATGACTTATTTAATAACAGTGAACCATTTGCTGGGTTTACAACGGATGCAGGCGTGAGACTGATAGGCAAAAAGGGAAAATTCAACCGTGGGGCATCTGAAATTTTTACCCGTATCCAATTGCAGTACGGCGATCCCTTTGATGGTTGTAAAACACCTTTCAGTAATTTTTCAGTAGAAACTGAATTAGGCAATTCAGATACTACCAAAGCAAATACATTGCATATTGAAGGAACTATGTTTGGTAAAAAATTGAAACATACAGATAAATTGCAGCAGGTATTTAACATCTCCATCAACTACGATTTTTTACAAAATGCTGCTTTTGTTTATGGTGCACAAAGCTTCAGAGCCAACTTACTTTCAAAGGTGATGCTTACTAAAAAAATACAATTGCAGGTAAAAGCCAGTGCTGGTTTAATTGCCCTTGCGGCTGTTCATAACCCTTACATGTATTATGGTGAAGGACGTAACTATGATTATAGTTCGGGCGGCAGCATTCATTTGGGTGCAGGCATTAATATAGCCAACAAAATATTTTATACAATTAATTGCAGCGGTAGCCGCATGATTACATTGAATGGATACAAATCTTCGCATTTATTTTATCATGCTGAATCTACATTACGAGTGGTGATTTATAAAAACCTCAGTATGAGTATGGCTGCGGGTAACTATTATTTTAAAAGTAGTTATAAAGAATATCCCAACGTACACGACAAGCATTTGCTTCGGCATTTTGCGATAGGATATAAGGTGGGCTTGTAGTAATGAGTAATGAGTAATAAATTTAAAATTGGCAATTTACAATGTATAATGGCAGCAAACATATTGTGTGGGAAAAGATCCACATTGGTATGACGTACAAGGGAGTGACACAACGATGATGGCCATTGATAAAATGTTTGTTCAAAAATTGTATTTGCGATATCCCGAATTTTGGGATGCCCAATGTTACTTAGCCGGAACAATAAAAATTTAGAAATTATTTTATCTCAGCAGCACAACCGTTCCTTTATAAATATTGTCTTTTCCATTTGCATCGGGCATTTTTACAAAATATACGTAAGTGCCGGGTGCTGCCTCTACACCTTTATACATTCCATTCCATCCATGGCGGGGATCGTTGGGTCGGATATTGGCTGTTTCGAAAACAACCTGGCCCCACCGATTAAAAATAGAGAATTGTTTTACAAGCGTTGCATCTATACCGGCAAGCACATAAAAAATATCATTGCGGCTATCGCCGTTGGGAGAAAAGGCGGAGGGCATATTGATCAATCCGCCGGTGAAAGTTTTTACGATGGCATAAGCAGTGTCTATACAATTATACTGGTTGCGTGCAATAAAAATATATTCCTTGGTGTACAAAGGTTTTACGATGGGTGACAAACAATTTATGCAGGATAAAAAGGCATCTTGTTTCCAGAGCCAGGTAGATAAAATACCTCCGCTAACGATGGGTGTTAGTTGTACGGTGCCTGACCTTGCAATAGTGGTGTCAGCGGGGTGGATGCTTACTATAAAAGGATTGATAGCAATGTTGCTGGTATTGTTATTATAATTGGTTTCGTTATAAGCCGGGGCTGGCACACCGCCTGCATTTGTACCCTTATCATTTACAGTGGCGTACAATTGGCCGGTTGCAGGCGTTGCAATAATGTGCTGATAGGTGAAGCATTTTCCTGCCTGTTTTCGGGGAGTATAAAATACGGGTGAAAGCAATGTTGCCGCACCGGCTGTTGGCAGCGCATCATAAAATGATACCGGTACACCGGCGAATATGCTGTCGTAATTATTGTTCATACAAATTTCAAACTTTACCAGGGTGGTGCTGTTTGAATAACAATTTGTTTCGATAATTTTTATAGTAAAATCCGGCGGAAAAATCTTTATCACTGAAGTGCCTTTTATGAGGCAGCCATATTTATTTTCAGTCTGCATGGTAACTGCTGTACTATCATACACCGTTACCACCGGGCTAAGGCATTGATTGCAACTAAGCGAATATCCATTGCCATTAAACCAGGTGGTGGATGCAGGATTGTATATTGTGCTGTTAATAATTATGGGAAAAGAAGTTGTTCTGAAGACCGTAGTATCTTGTGGCTGCAACTGTAAGGTTTGTGGTGCATATAAATAATCAGCGCCGTTATTTGTATAGTCTTTCTCCGGCAAATTTATATTGTTGGGAAGCTGCACCGGCACTACCCTGCCGCTATCATTTACCACGGCGTAAAGTTTACCCGCAGGCATGCCTTTAATGAAAGTGCTAAAAGTAAATTGCTTTGCAAAAACAGTATCGGGTACAAAGAAAACAGGTGCCAATAAATTAGCCGTTGCTGTTGACGGATCAGTATCATAAAATGACACTGTTAGACCTTTTGGTATTACCCCTCTTTTAAAACTATTATATAAAGTGAAATTTACAAAGAGGCGGTTGGGTGCTGCACATTGCACATCATTTATATCAATCGTATAATCATTTGCCGGGGGAACTTTTATATCTGTAAAAGCTGTATCCGCACAGCCGTACTGATTGATTGCAATTACTGTTTTTATCCTGTTTGAATCTGCAATAAGCTGCGTGGTTTGGCAGAGGGTGCAATTTAAAAGCGTTGGGTTGCCCCATGTATATGAAGCAACAATACCCGGGCTGGCCGAAGCCGTTAGTTGCAATGTATCGCCGGGCTCCAGGGTGGCTTGTGTTGGCGTAGCTGTTACCTTAAATTTTACATAGTCAATAATATCTGTGTTGTTATTATATACTTTTTCGAGCAGTGGCGTGTTGGGTAAAATTAATGGCCGGATGATGCCACTGTCGTTTACTACGGCATACAATTTTCCAGTAACCGTTGTCTTTATGAAAGTACTGTAGGTAAAGTTTTTTGCATTCACATTTCCTGGAACGGTAAAGGTTGGCAACAATACATTTGCGCCTGGTAATAATGGATCTGCATCATAAAAAGTTACCACCAAGCCCTTGCGGATAATACCTCTTTTAAAAAGATTGTTCAAAGTAAAATTTACATACATGCTATCACGGCCTGCACATTCCACATGGTTTATATCGATGGTGAAATCATCCGCAGGCGGCACTTTAATGGTGGTGTAGGCTGTATCCACACATCCATACTGGCTGGTGGCAATCATTCTTTTTACCCTGTCGGAGTCAGCAATTAAATAAGGTGAAGCACAGTTGGTACAACTTAAATTAAGTGCCGTACTCCAGTTGTAAGATGCAATGGCGCCTGGCCCTGCCTGGCCAATAAGTTGCAATGTATCACCAGGCTCCAACGTGGCCGTGGCCGGAATAATACTAACCCGAAAACGAAAATTATTTGCGACAGAAATATTATTGGTATAATTATTTTCAATTAAAGTAGTATTGGGCAGCACCAATGGTTTTGTGTTGCCGGAGTCATTAAATACCATGTATAAAATATCAAGGCCTGGTTGTTTTACATCAATGATATGGGTATATAAAAATCCACAGCACTTGCCGGGCACATCTTGTGGAAGAAAAAAAGTGGGATCAAGTTTTTTAGCATTTCCCAACCTTGGGTCAGCATCGTAAAATGAAATGGGTGTACCCGCCGGAATAGCAGCATAGCCATTATTACACACAAATAAGTTTACCAATACCTTGGTTTGCTGGTAGCAATTTACAGTGGTCATATAAGCTACACCATCCTGCGTAGGATCTGCTACCGGCATAGTAAAAATATTGGACGTATCTGTGCAGGTACCGTTGGTGGCAATCAACCTGATGGAATAATTAGCAGGTGTAGCAAAAACATACAAAAGATCTGTACCGGTACTCACCACCTGCTCTGCCATACCTTTATCATTGCTCATCATCCATTTATATGAAGTCGCATTTTCTGAAGTATTGCTGAATAAAATACTATCGGGGTGAAGTGGCAGTTTAGATGCAATGGTCCTTTTATCTGTAAAAAACCTGGCAATTACACCGCAGTTTATAATTATAAAATCCGAGTACATGGCGTAGCAGGAAATATTACTATTATATGCTTTCAAGGATATCTTATATTTTCCAACAGCGGTAAAAGTGTAATCAAAATTTGTGTTGGTGGATACCACCACATCATCTACCAGCCATTGAAAATTTGTTGCCCCTGTTGCAGTATTGGTAAAGCTTACCATATCTCCCGGCAAGGGGTAAGCGTTGTTTCTTATAAAGGCTGAAATGATATTTTCGGGGCATGGTTTATCGCATTGTATTTGCAACAGGCCGCTTCTTTGTGTATTGATCACTGCATTCATCCTGTCTGCCTGGCCCTGCGTAAATTGATTGTGGCAGGCATCGTTGCCGTAGTCCATAAAATTGGAAATCTGGTCGGGTACGTCGGTAGTAAAATTTCCCTGCGAATAATTGGAGAGCGTATCTGAGCCGCAACTATTTTCAGGATTGGTACAGGAGGGGGAATTATTCATAGACCAGTCTGGCGGCGTATCGCACACTTTATCTCCATCCGTTGCACAATTATTATTGGCACAATTCCTCCCTTCAAAAGTATGGTACAGGCCAAGGTAGTGGCCCATTTCATGTGTCAGCAAATTGCCAAAACCAGTTACTACAATGCCATCCAATGCATTGGCACCGGGCGGCATGGTTGCATAACCGGCAACGGTTGTTCTCGTCCAGCGGCCACAAATAAATTCGGCGAGGCCCTCCATATCCATGGTGGTAACGTACCAGATATTAATATACCGGGCAGGGTCCCACTGAATTAAATTTTTAATTTTTGCATCTTCAATAACCGGGTTCAGGTGTGTGGAGTAATAAGATTTTGTTCGGGTAATTCCTGTGGTAATACCACCATCAGGATCTTTTTGTGCCAGGCAAAACCGCACCTTTGTATCCACGCCGTTGCTTGCTGCATAAGCACCCCTTTTTGCGTAGGCATCATTCAAATCTTTCAGTGCATTCAACAGCAATTGGTTGGGTACAGCGCCAGGGTCCTGGCTGATGATATGAAACACCACCGGCACAACAATGCTGTCATATAAATTGCGTTGGTAATTTAAAATCTGCCGGTTCATTTTTTCTTCCCTTGCTTTAAAACCAGCATCACCCCGCAGTTGAGTAAGCGATAAATCGAGGCCGCACAAACCGGCTGCATTATTTTGCTGCAAGGCATAGGCACCCGGCTTATTCACGTACTGGCCATGCGAAAAGGCAGCGCAAAAAATGATTAATATAACTATGAAAATAATTTTATTCATACCATCCCGGTGAGTGATTAAAACTTGCTGCTTTAGAATAAATAGGATGGATGATAAAGGGTGAAGACTAAATTAATAGTTCGCTAAAATAAGTATTTTACCAGTTAATTTAGAATTTTGTGCAGGTAAAATTATTGTTGTCCAGGCAGAAGTATTTCATGGCAACATCCTTGCGTCGCACTCGTGTACCGCATACCAATGTGGAACTTTAATGACGTGATTTGAAAAAGAGATTAGTTTTTTTGCGTAAGCGTAGGTATAAATTACCTGCTTAATAACATTGTAACCAGATATGGTATTTAAATAAACTCCTCACCGCTCAAAAGCAAATTTGTTTTCACACCAGAATGTATCAAGCGCTACCAGGTTTTTTTTGAAGAAAGAAATAAGTGCCGGCCAATCTGTTTTATTTAAAATATTCAGCCCATTTTGTTTAGTTGAAATTTGGCTGATTGTTTTTCCATGCTCATTTTCTATTAGCGCCAGCCATTGCCAATCTTTACCTACGGCCTGTTCAAATATCTTTTTTAATTGTGCAAATTTTTCAAAATAAAACTGCTGCTCAGCAATATCGGTATGAGATAACTGAATGGAGATTTTTGCTATTTTATTTTCTGCTTCCATTACAAAGCGGATATTTTTTTCGCCGGTTTTGTAATTGATCCAGTTTATCTTTTCACCTTCTGCTGATGGAATGGGCAACATATATTTGCCGAGTGCAGTCCAGAATTGCTGGTTTAATAAAGAGGCTTCCTGCTTTGAATACATGATGCAAAAATAAGACAGTGGTGAAAAAGTTGCGTCAAATATTGTGGGCTCAATATCATGTGGGTAAAGCTCCACATAGGTATGCGGTACAAGTGAGTGACACAACGATGTTGCCCATAGCTTCCTGGTGTGGACAATCATGAAACATATAATTATTTAGTAAAATGAAAAAGCACTTCAACACAATTTCATCTTATTAAATTAATAACAACAGCCATTGGTTTTATTAGCTTTGCAACCTTATGACAATTAGATCGGAAGCTATCAAAACCTGGAAATTATCTGCCCCTATTATTTTAGGCGAACTCACACAAATGGCGCTGGGCATCATTGACAGCATAATGGTGGGCACTATCAGCTACAAACATCTTGCGGCTGCAGCACTGGTAAACAGCGTAATGAATATTCCGTTTGTACTGGGCTTTGGCATGACGATGTCTGTGTCTCAAACCGTATCTATGGCCAACGGCAGAAACGATAGCGGCAAGGTTTCGCATTATTTATACAATGGCTTTTGGCTTTGTACCATAGCCGCCATTATCATTGCGTTGCTCCTGAATTTTGGCAAGGATATATTATTTCACCTGGGCCAGGATAAGGAAGTGGCTACGCTGGGTGTGCCTTATTTGCAAATAATGGCGTGGTCCATTATTCCGATGATGATGTTTATTTGCATAAAGCAATTTACTGATGGGCTGGAACGTACCCGTACTGCGATGATGCTTTCGCTGGCGGCCTTGCCCATCAATATTTTTATCAACTGGTTACTGGTGTATGGCAACTGGGGTTTCCCCCGGCTGGAGCTTGCCGGTGCAGGCTATGGCACGCTGATTACACGTATCATTATTTTGCTGGTATTCGTGGTAGTTATAATGGCCCACCCTTTTTTTAGCAGGTACATCGCAGTAAGAAAAAATCAATGGAGTCTACGTATTTCCACCATTAAAGAACTATTGCATATTGGCGTGCCCAGCAGTATGCAGGCTGCCATGGAATCGGGTGCTTTTGCTGTATCAGGTATCATCATTGGTACATTGGGAGCGGTGCAACTGGCGGCCCACCAGATAGCGATCAGTTGTGCTTCCTTTGCCTTTATGGTTTCGTGGGGTTTGGCGCAGGGCGGTTCCATCAGGATCAGCAATGCCTGGGGCAGGAACAATTGGAATGATATTGCCATCATTGGAAAAAGTACTTTCTTCAGTGGTGTGGCGTATGGTATTTTTGGTGTGTTGTTTTTTGTATTTACCCGTAATATTTTGCCCCTGGCTTTTAATGATGATGCAGCCGTGATGGCGCTGGCATCTGTGTTGATGTTGTATGCTGCTATCTTCCAGGTATCGGATGCTACACAGGCCATTGGTGTGGGCTTGTTGCGTGGAATTAAAGATGTAAAAATACCTACGCTTTATATTGCCATCGCTTACTGGGTAGTGGGCATTCCGCTGGGTTGCCTCATGGCTTTTACTTTTAACATGGGTGCTGCCGGTATGTGGATTGGTTTTGTTAGCGGGTTAACTTTTTCTTCTGTTTCTTTAAATAAACGGTTTTCAAAAATCATTCGGTCCAGGGTGTAATTGTTCTCTTTGTTTAAAGTTAATTTTTCACCTTCTCCCCTCCCTTGCACTTTGAAATCATGTTTAAACTGCAGGTTAAAAAATTCAATTGCTTTGTAGTTGGATCAGGTTATTACTTAAAAAACCAAAAAAATTGTACCAATGTTTTAAGCAGCAAGCTCCACCGATAGCTTATTTATATCCACAGCTATTTTATTTATAAAATCAAGCTGGTTGCTTAATTGCAGGTGATTCGGTTTGCTTTCAATTGTATTGTTATAATCCTCTTCAGCCATTAACCCTGGGCCTTTTTCTGTATCAAGTATCTGCAAAGTTTTTTCCATAGTGCGTATTGCCATTTTTATTTTTTGCAAAATATCCTCCGGGTATATTTTTATCCCGCTCTCATTTATACTACCTGATAAGCTGGCCACGTTCGATGAAAGTATATGGTTCAGCACAACAAACCGGTCTGTTTGTGAACTGTTTTGCTGTTTATTTTTTGGGTCGTTCAGCATGCGGTGAAAGGCAGCAGAAAGGTTGGCAATGCTTACATATAATTCTTTACGCACCAGCTTATAATCCAGCACAGCAATTTCCCTTCCGCACATCTTTTCTTTTAGTTTATGCAGGTATTCAATATTGGCTTTTACTACATTGAGCATATAACTTTTTAGCTCCGTAGATTGCCAGTGGGGAAACAACAGGTAACTCGCCAAAAATGCCAGGGTGCAGCCAATAACAGTATCCAGTAGCCGCTCCTGTGCAATGTCCCAAAAGGGCAATCCCAGCAGGTGAAAAAGTATCAGCACATACGGCGTAAGAAATATTACCATTACAATATAATTCAACCGCTGAAACGTGTAAGTGCCCAGCATAAAAAATATGATGAGCGCATATAAAATATTGCTATTATTTATAAAAGCAAGTATCAGCAGGCCAATGGCAGCACCGCCAATGGTGCCAAAGAGCCGTTGGATATTTCTCTCTTTGGTAAGCCCAAAGCCGGGTTTTAGTATAATAATAATGGTGAGCAATATCCAGTAACTATGATGGCTGAATGCAATCAGGTTAGCTATAATAAAACCAGCCAAACAGGTTAGCATCATGCGGAGCGAATGCCTGAATACCGAAGATTGTAAATTTAAGTTGTTACGGAAAAGTGGAAAATCTATCTGCTGGTGCGATACAAACTGGTTGTAATAACTGCCACTTTGTAAACTTCTTTTTACATGTTTACCCGCCAGGAAATAATTAAATAATTCATCCACCCTGCTACCGATATTAAACAGGTTTACCATTATATTTTTTAGCACCAGGTTACCCGGATCAGTTTCTTCCAATCCCGCTATCTGTGCGCTTATTTTCTCCAGGTCATTTGCCAGGGAATATTGTTTTTTTACTGCAATATTTGATTGTATCGCCAGGCCGATATTATCCATTTCGGTAGCGACGTTTTTTATTACACCACTGATATTTTCAAGTATGCCGGTATCTCCAAATTTTTCATGCAGCGATTCATAGTCGTACCAGGTAGCAGTAATTTGTTCGTACAATTCCATCACATCTGCAAAAGTTAATATCAGCAACTTCCCCTGCGGAGTAGATTCTTCCATCAACTCCCGGTTTTTATACAGCAACTCCCGCAGGCTATCCTGTTTTTCATTTACAATTATTTGCTGTGCCACCAGTTGATGGTATTCATTTTTAAAATCTTTTTTATCCTCGTAAAAAGCAGCCTTAATGCGCAGGTAATTTGCCATTGCATGAATACATTCCCCCAGTGCCCTTTGCGCCGGACGGTAAGGGGTAACCCGAAAAAATAATAAGGCAATAGCCATGTACCACACACCACCATTCAGTATCAGCAAACAATCAAAAAGAATTTCGGTTGGTGGGGCCACGGTTGATATCCGCAGTATCATTACCAGCAATGCACCGGTACCTACCGATGCGGCACGGTTGCCATAAATACTAAACATGGTAAAGAAAAAACTGCTGCAGGCAATCAGCAACCCTAACAGAAAAACATTTTTATTTAAGAAACCGGTAAGCAAGGCAATCACAAAAACAAATGCCATACAATACATCATGCCATTTCGCTTATGCTCCACCGGGCCGGGTATATCGCTCACACTTACGCAAAGTGCGCCAAGGGCAATGGTATAGCCCATTTCTATATGGCCCAAAAGCGCAGCAATAATTACAGGCAACACAATTTCCAGGGTAGTACGTACACCATCAGCAAGGTATTGGCTAAATAAAAAATAGCGTATATGCTGCTTGTTTAGGTCCATACTGCAAAGTTCACATTCGTAAAGTATAAATCAAGCAAGGAGCAAAATAAAAAATGATTATTTTTCTGAGGTTTGAAACATTTGAGTCACTGCCTGCGAGGCTTCGTTATTTTATTGAGGGGCTTTCAGCATTCATATCGCATGAGCAGATGTTGGTGCTATCCGTTGCAAATCCGGCACAGGCCCACGCACCGTGCCTCACCGTGTTTTCCACTTCTATCACCCAGCCATTGAGCATTTGCAATGCTGTCAACATACAAATCGAACAGCTTGTAAAAGCGGAGTAAGTTTGTGGGCATATTTAAATTTGGCAATTGTTCATTTTATTTTAGCAAACGAAATAAGCACTTATAGCTTTTCTATTTTTCTGATAGTAATTTTTTCAATAAAACTTTCTCCCTGCTTTTTCATCCCCTGTATTTTTCTTACCACTGCCATGCCGCTCGTTACTTTTCCAAATGCTGCAAAACCCTGGCCGTCTGCCGGGCTGCCTTTTCCTGCATCAAACTGTGTTTGATCGCCGATGCAAATAAAAAATTCTGTGTTGGCTGTGCCCGGTTCTGTTCGTGCTAGTGAAATTGTTCCGCTGGTGTGCGACAGGGTTGTTTGTTTTGTTGATTCATGTACGATGCCCGATACCTCAGCATGTAACTTATCTGTTGTTTGCCACATGCCCCCCTGTATAATCCCAACATTGGCTGAGGCAGAAAATCCTTCGGCTAAAACCACCCTGTAAAAAGTACTGTTGGTATAATAGCCTGAATCAATATAACTTAAAAAAGCTGCCACCGTTTTGGGTGCTTTGCCAGGATAAAGCTCCAGTTCTATATCGCCTTCACTGGTATATATTTTAATGGCGGGGTTGCTATTTGAAGGTTGGTTACAACTAAAAGTAAGTGTAGCGAATAGTAAAGCGATGCATTGTTTCATGCAGCAAAATTAAACGGTTTTTATGGGTAAATTATTTCTGCTGAAAGAAGCTTTTAGCTTTTTGGAGCATATAATACCTGGCAATTGGTGCAGTAGTAAGTTTTTCTTTTCGTCTTCCCCGGTATTGCAATTTTAAGCGGCGATCCATCCTTTTGACATTCCTCCTGCTGATACACCTGCCAGTTATCACCAAAGGTGCCGGCATTCTTTTCTTTCAAAAATTGTTTAGCGTATTTTCTTACTTCTTTCAGCAACAGTTTTGCAGATTTTAGCGGTATGTTTTTTACCAAAGTAAGCGGGTGCAGTTTAGCACGAAACATTACTTCATTCCTGATAATATTTCCCACACCTGTAAATATTTCCTGGTTCATCAGCAGGTCGCCTATGGTTGTTTTTTCCTGTGTTTTCATTTGAGCCAATACAAAATTAGCATCCCATTCTTCACTCATAATATCGGTACGCCAGTCATAAATAGTATCCAATGGCTCCTTAATATGTTGGGCCTTTACTACATAAAAATTCAATTCATCTTTTCCAAATTGCAGGTTAAAGCTGGCGTTCACTTTCTTTCTTTCATTTATAAGCACCGAGCCAAATAACATCAGGTGGATTCTTACAGTACCATTGCTAAACTGTAGCAATAAATGTTTACCCCATGTATTTATTTTCAGTAATTTTTTATTCACCATCCAGGTTTTACTCATGGGGCTGTACCCACCTGCTGCAGTTACTTTTCTGCCGGCATAAGTCTGTAATTTATTTTTTAAGTAAACGAGTGATGGGCCTTCGGGCATAAATGAAAATCTGA
Source organism: Ferruginibacter sp. (assembly GCA_031392305.1). Taxonomy (GTDB): domain Bacteria; phylum Bacteroidota; class Bacteroidia; order Chitinophagales; family Chitinophagaceae; genus Ferruginibacter. The sequence goes on along the minus strand of JANMVB010000052.1, from coordinate 11,657 downwards.
TTGAATTAAAAAACAAAAAAATGAAACTGTAAAACCCAGCTTAAAAATTTTAATTTGATGGGTTATTACTTTTTGCTGCGTTTTAGCATTATTGGCTATTCTTGTTAATTACTCAAAAAATCATGCCACCTAAAAAGACAAGAAAACGATTTGGAATATATAGAGTAGATTTAATGGAGCGTCAATTTTGTACCCTTCTTAATGATTGCACTGAAAATGGTATTTGCATTTACTGCTGCAATTTTTCTTTCATCATCTTCTGCTTTAAGCTGAATGGATTTTCCATCAACCCCCTCTACCCTGTTTATTTCAATGTGCATGAGCCTTGAGCCAAATGTTAAACTGCCAAAGGCAATGGCCCCCTCCTGATAATTGATGAGCCGCCATAGGTAACGTCCCTTGTAACCAAAAATTTTACCGGTATCTCCACCCGCTTTTTATCTACTACAGGCATTGCAACCAGCGCACAATTTACCCTGATCAATGAATTGATTTGAATTTCCCTTTTTCCTGCAGATGAAGATGAAGGCAGGTTGAGTTCGGATTCAATTTTTACCACAGGAGTTTCGGTAACAGGGGGCTGATTTATTGGCTCATTTACTTTCACAGTACTTTCTGTTCCTGAAGGTTTATTTATTTTTTGCCGTGGTTTTTCAACTTTAATGGTATGCTTTTTTTCTTTTTTTTCTATCTCAATAATTTCCGGAAGGGGCTCAGGTATTATTTCAGTTTTAGCTGTAGTATTGGTATTTTGGGTAGTAAGGTTTAAAATGTCTTTTTCCTTATCAACCTTTAGTGGTAACGAAGCTAATTTATTACTACCCGGTTGTATAGTAGATTTTTTATTCAGCACCTTAAATGCTGCCCAGGTAAATACTGCCAGTAAAACTAACCCTGCTACAACCACCATATATTTTTTATCAAGGCTTGCAAAAAATGATTTTTCACTTTTTAATGGGTGAACCTCTACTGGTATTGCAGCGGCTTCTTCAATCTTTTTTATATTATAACCTGCTTCTTCTGCATAGGTTTGTGTTGTTGACTTATTAATGTAATCCTGGTAGGCTGCGATGGAATTTACTTTACGGGCTTCGGCCCATAAGTTTGTTTCTTTTTGCTCAGTTAAAGATTTATTGAGGGCGGCGCCTGGAGACAGTGGTTCAGCAGCAGTTGTTTTCGGCATTTTTGCAATAGCAGGTTTTTCAATGTCGAGGGCACTCAGCAATTGGGCCAATGCAATTTTATAATCACCGGTAAAATCAACTCTTTGTAATCTTCTCAGCCTAAACGGGGTTTCGGTATTGGTGAGCAGTACTGGGATCACTTTTTTATTTTCTTCAAGGGCATAAGAAATTTCATCCATTGCATTGTTAGAGCCTAAAGATTTGGGAGATAATATGGCCAACAGGCAGTTTGCATTTTGTAAAGCTTCTTCAATTTCTTTATCCCAATGTGTGCCTGGTGGAATATCAAGCTGATCAAGCCACACATTGGCACCTGCATTCCGCAGGTCGCTGGCCAGTTTTAAAACAAAAACTGAATCTGAGCGGGAGTAGCTGAAAAATATCTTGTCTGACATAAAAATATTTAATGGGGCTTAAATACTTGTCTGGTGTAAACTTAATAATTTTTATTTATTAATTAGTATTGAAATAAGTATTAGGCGCCTGTTGAATTGTTGCCGGAACCCGCCGTGGCCGAAACTCTACTGGTCATACTATTAAAATGGAACAACAATTTGCAAGGCACCCATCGCATCACTGTCAACCATATTTAGTATTTGGTTAAATCACTACTATAATTTTCACCGACAAATTTCCTTTGTTTACCGCTAAATCAGTTCCAATGGCCTAATGCTGCTTCCCTATTTTAAATACCCGATATAAATTTGTGTTATAAAAATTAAGGAAATGAAAAAGAACAACAATTTTAGGAATTTTGAAGGCGGCCATATCATTGCCGGTGTTATACTGGTAACTGTTGGATGTATTTTATTATTAAGGGCATTGGGATTTTCATTTCCGGGATGGTTATTTACCTGGCCCATGATATTGATCCTCATCGGGCTTTATACAGGTGTAAAACATAATTTCAAAAATAATTCCTGGGTTATCCTTATTGCCATTGGCAGCTTTTTTCTGCTGAATAAAATAGTACCGGATCTAAGGCTTGATCCCTTCTTTTGGCCACTGCTAATAATTGGTGCAGGCGTGTTATTTATTCTTCGTCCACGTTTTAGTGGTAGCAACATTACTGGTAGCGATATTAAAAGCGATAAGGATTATATTAATTGGCAGGATGTAAATAGTAGCACTGCTACTGCTACAGATCAGCCTTTGTATAGCGGCAGCAATTTCATTAAAGTGAGCTCAGTTTTTAGCGGGGTAAACCGCAAGGTATTGTCAAAGAATTTTGAGGGGGCACATATAACGAGTGTATTTGGTGGTGTGGAGATGGATTTTAGCCAGGCAGACATAACTGCCCCTGCTGTTATAAAAGTAGAGGTTGCCTTTGGTGGTATTAAATTAATTGTTCCGCCACACTGGGCCGTACAAAATGAGATTGACGGCATGTTTCATGGCGTGGAAGATAAACGCAGGTTTAATGTGGCGCCGGATATTAACCCAACTAAAGTAATTATTTTGAAAGGGTCAGTATTTTTTGGCGGGCTGGATATAAAGAATCCCAGGTAAATATTTGTACTTCTGTTAAACTGATTTCAATAAAAAATAATGAGGCTGCAAAATGGATTTGAATTGTGTGAACTCATGCAGCCAATCAAATACGGTGGTAAAAGATCCACATAGGTATGCGGTACAAGAGTGCGACGCAACAATGTTTAATTGAAATACAAATGTTAGGACAATAAAAAAATTGTTGTTAACCAGCGCTTACATTTTTCTCTTTTAAAAAACCAACTATTCATCATTGATCAAAACTAATTTTATATGAACTGGTATCTTGCAAAACTGGTGTACCGTATTACCTGCGCCGAAGGTGACCATACGCCACAATTTGATGAACAAATAAGATTGATAAGTGCCGAAGACCACCTGCATGCTTTTCATAAAGCAAGGATAATTGGCGACAGCGAAGGGTTGCACGTTAATGGAAATACGGTGGCTGCAGTACGCTGGAAATTTATTGATGTGAGTGAACTAATGCCGCTGGTGCCACTTGCAGATGGTGCAGAAATTTATGGATGCGTTAAGGAAGAAGCGGATGCGGATATGTACATTCGTGCTACACAAAAAAAGGCCATTCATTTGTTGCAGATGGCCCTCAATCAATTCACGGGTTTAAACGCTTTAACTTTTGAGAATTAATTTTTCTTCTGGCAAAAAAAGGAAACCTGTTTTCTTTATTGTTTTTGCTGCATGGTGGTTTGTGTGGATGTTGCTGCAAACAATGGTGCTGAGCAATTTTGGATTGGCAACTTCAAGGGCCTTCACCGATAGTTTTATAAGCTATGGATTAATGGCTGCAATGTCGCTGCTGGTTATAAATAATATGCGCTACTATTTACCGCGGCGTGAAAAATATTTGTATGTGCTCATTATTACTTTTACCTTAAGTTTATTGTGGTTGTTATTATTAAAACTTTGCTTGTGGTCGTTGTTTAAAAACGATACGGCCTACATGCAGTTGCTCAACAAAACTATCAACATACGATATGCGCTGGCTTTTTTAATGACGGGTGTTATGACAATGCTGAGTTTAATTTGGTTTACGCAACAAGATCAGGAAGACGATATTAAACGAAAGCAGGATACAGAGCAGCTTGCCCGGGAGGCTGAATTGAATAAACTCCGGCAGCAACTGCAACCACATTTTTTGTTCAACAGCTTAAATTCTATCAGCGCACTTACAGGAACACAACCCGAAAAAGCAAGGCACATGATTCAGCAGTTGTCAGATTTTTTGCGGGGTACGTTAAAAAAAGATGATCAGCAATCCACTACTTTTGAAGAGGAACTGCAATACCTGCAGTTATATCTTGAAATAGAAAAAGTACGATTTGGTTACCGCTTACAAACCAGGATAACGCATGATGATGAAGCTTTACAAATGAAATTGCCCGCCATGTTATTGCAGCCGCTGGTAGAAAATGCCATAAAATTTGGATTGTATGATACCATTGGAGAAGTGATAATTTTAATAGCTGCCACCAACAACAATGGTATGCTTGAAGTAACAGTAGCTAATCCGTTCGACGAGTTAACGGCTGCACCGGTAAAGGGTACCGGCTTTGGTTTATCCTCCATCAGGCGACGTTTATTTTTATTGTTTGGCAGGCACGATTTGTTGCAGATAAAAAAAGAAGGCGAACAATTTATTACCAAAATAACCATTCCACAAACAGCATGAAAGCGATCATTATTGACGATGAACCACTGGCAAGATTAATGGTAAAGGAGTACCTGCAGCATTACCCACACATACATGTGGTGCAGGAATGTAATGATGGATTTGAAGGTATGAAAGCGATACAACAACACCAGCCCGACCTGATTTTTTTGGATATACAAATGCCTAAGATAAATGGTTTCGAAATGCTGGAACTGATTGACAATCCACCGCAGGTAATTTTTACAACGGCTTTTGAAGAGTATGCTATTAAAGCTTTTGATGCCCACGCTGCCGACTACCTGTTGAAGCCTTTTAGTAAAGAGCGGTTTGATAAGGCCATGCAAAAGCTACAACAGCAAAAAACAAATTCAACGCAGGCCGTTGTGGACACCGCTTTGTTGGCACCGGTGCAAAGCAACCGCATAGTTGTAAAAGATAATGGCAAAATAAAAATAATACCTGTAAGCCAGGTGCAATACATGGAGGCGGCAGACGATTATGTAAAAATCTATACGGCAGGTGGTGTTTTTTTAAAGAAAAAAACCATGCAGTATTTTGAGGATAGTATGCAACAGCAGGAGTTTATCCGCATACATCGCTCCTATATTATTAATTCGCAACTGATCACCCGCATTGATCCCCACGAAAAAGACAGCCACCTGGTATTGCTTACCACCGGTGCAAGATTACCTGTGAGTAAGGCCGGGTATAGTAAGCTGAAAGAGGTTTTAGGAATATAATCTTATAAGGTTTTGTCCGGGCTAAGAAGCAATGGGCATCATCATTGTGTCACTCACTTGTACGGCATACAGTTGCTGAACTTTCATTGTGTTTTAGATTATAATATCCACTTGTTTTTTATATCGGCAAACAAAAAATTATCATAATTTATTACTTGCAAAGTATAAAAGCCTTTGGTATGGATTCTATTTTTAGTACACGTTTTAAAATTTAAAAAGCTTCCACCTCAAGTCCTAATCCCGGTTTATCCGTATAAACAATTTTACCATAATCAAATGCCACTCCTTTGGCAACATCCTGTGCCAATAAAAGCGGGCCATCCATATCAATAAAATCTACCAGCGGCGCAAGTTGGGCTATGGCTGCGGTACCTACCGAACTTTCGTTCATGCAGCCAATCATCACCTTCATATCAAGCGATCTCGCTTTTGTAATCATGCGACGGGCAGGTGTAATGCCGCTGCATTTGGTGAGCTTTATATTTATCCCATGAAAGTGCTGGTGGCATTTCTCAACATCCGTTTCAGCAACACAGCTTTCATCGGCAAATAAAGGCAGGGGTGATTCTTTAAACAAAATTTTCATGCCATCCCAGTTGTCTTTAGCAAGTGGTTGCTCTACCATTTCAACACCCAGTTCTTTTAACCGGGGGATTTTTTCCATGGCCTCTTCCAGCGTCCAGCCTGCATTTGCATCCACTCTAAACACAGCATCGGTGTGGGCACGCAAAGCCTCTACCATTTCAATATCACCCGGCACTCCTACTTTAATTTTGTAAATGGGCCAGGGCTTTTCTTTCATTTTTGCTACCATTATATCGATGGTATCGATACCAATGGTAAAATCTGTCAGCGGGGCTTTTGTTGTATCCAATTTCCATAATTGGTGCAGTTGTTGATGTTTAAGTTTACCATAAATATCCCAGCCAGCCATATCAAGTGCACAAACTAAAAATGGGTTCATAGGGAAAAGATGGTGCAGATAATGCCAGTATCGCTCCGGATCAGAGAAGGCGAATTTTTCAAGAAAGGGCTTTTTCCTTTCCAGGTCATCCAGCATTTTTTGGAGAGGGATATTATAGTAACTGATCTCCGGGGCTTCGCCATAACCCTTCACCCCAAAGTAATCCAATTCTACAATTAAGGTAGGCTGGTGTGTTTTGGTGCCTTTGGAAATTGTGAAAGGATTATTAAACAATAAACTAAATGGCTTAACTTTAAATTTCATAATTAATAGATAATCATTTACTTACTCAAAATCTTTTTTACATCGTAAATATAAATTAATCAACATGAGAAAACTCTTACTTTTTTTATTTGCCGGTTTGTTTTTTATCCCTGCCATTTCCCAAACAACTTTTATTGGTTCGCTTGACCTTACAGATCCAACCTTTAACCGTCCGGATGAAGGGACACCTCCAACTAGCCTTGCATTTCCGCAGGGAACAAATGTTCGTTATGATATAATCACTATTGTAATTACCACCCCTGGCCTGGTAACATTTACCAGCAATAGCGGGTTTGATAATTTTGGTGTGCTGTACGATGCTGCCGGATTTAACCCCGCCTCCCCCCTCACCAATGCACTTGTTGCAAGTGATGACCAAAGCGGTACCAATTTTGGGTTTACGTATGATTTTACAACAGTGGGAACTTACTACCTTGTATTTACCTCATTAAAAAATAATATTACGGGTCCATATTCAGTTACGCAAACGCCTGTAGTAACGGTGCCATTAAAGCTATTGTCGCTTACAGCAGAAAAAAGAAGCGGTACTGGTAATTTAATAAAATGGACAACAGCGCAGGAATTAAATATTGAAACATACACCGTATTGCACAGCCTGGATGGTAAAAATTTTACGGAACTAACCAGTGCAGTTTTAAGTGCAGGAAGGTCAGCTTATAGTTTTACACATGCTGCACCAGTGGTTGGCATTAATTATTACCGCCTTAAAATAACAGAAAAAAGCAACCGTGCTATCTTAAGCCATATCGTTAATGTAAACAATAAAAAAGGGGCAGATTTTTTAAAGGTATTTCCAAACCCGGCTACCAATTATTTATATATCGAAACCAAAACTGGTCAAACCGGCAAGGTGCAGTTATCCATACTTTCTGCCGGCGGCGAAAAAGTTTTTACCAAAGAATATATCATCGGCAATCAACCATCCTTATCTGTTGATGTACGCAAATTTACCCCGGGCAAATACTTTGTAAAAACAGTTATTAATTACCAGGAAACAATTTCCACCTTTATAAAAAATTAAACGATTTAAGAAATTTAAAAGGGATACATGATTACGTGTATCCTTTTTTTATTTTTGTTTGCACAGGCAGAGAAGCTTTGTGCATCATCGTTGTGTCACTCACTTGTACCGCATACCAGTGTTGATCTTTACCCACATTATTTGTAAAAAGGATACAATATTCTCTTCTGAATCACTTTCATTTGATTTAATCCACGTCCACCAACTGGCCCACGTGGCAATTGAAAATCTTAACTTAATGGTATCGACAAAATAAATCCGGACCTATCCTTCTTAATAAAATTAAAATGGCAATCAAAAAAAATCCTCCTACATTATAGCAGGAGGATAAAAATTTGTTGATTATGTAAACTCAAATAATAAAGTCGTAATTATTTTATGCTGTTAAAAATCCTTTTCCATCTTGGGCCTTTCTCCCAGCTAAACCATATCAGCGAAGCTTTACCTACTACGTGGTCTTCGGGCACAAAGCCCCAATAGCGGCTGTCCAGTGAGTTGTGGCGGTTATCACCCATCAGCCAATAGTAATTCATTTTAAAAGTGTAACGGGTGGCCTCCTTTCCGTTGAGTAATATTTTTCCATTGCGGTTTTCAAGTTTATTGCCTTCGTAGGTACTGATGCACCTTTCGTAACGGATATAATTATCAGGGGTGAGGTCAATAGATTCACCTTTCTTAGGTACCCATAGCGGCCCGTAATTATCTACACTGTAATGTGCTGCTGTATCATAATACGGATAAAGATCAGGAGCAACTGCATGTATTACCACGCTTACTTTTACTACATTTTTAAGGGCTGCAACTTTTGCCTTTTCATCCAACGTCATGTTAATAATGTACAGCCCATTGTTGGCGGGGAAAAATTCATTTTGTTCCGGGTCAGTATGTATCCCGAATTCATTCAATTCCTCTTCATTTAGCGGGCCGGTAGTTTGTACATTATAAAATAATTCTGAGTGGGGCGGAAATGGTTGCTCCACACCGTTGAGGTACAACACGGCATTTTTAATTTCTAATTTATCACCAGCAATTGCCACACATCGTTTAATAAAATTTTCACGCTTATCCACCGGTCTTGTAATAATAAGGTCGCCATAATTTTGCCACACACGGTCCCTGCCCAATTCTCTTACTGCCTGGTAATAGGTTACTTTAGATCCAAAATTTTCTTCATCATTTATCAGCGTATCATTGGTAGGGAAATTAAAAACCACTGCATCATTTCTTGTAACCGGCGATGCAAACCAACGGGTATAAGGGATATGTATCCACTCAGAATATGATTTGGCATTTACACCGGGCATGGTATGGTGAACAAAGGGCATTGCAATGGGTGTATTGGGTATGCGTGGTCCATAAGCAAATTTACTAACGAATAAAAAATCGTTTATCAGCAAGGTTTTTTCCATTGATGGTGTGGGAATGGTGTATGCCTCAAAAACAAAAGTACGGATGATGGTTGCTGCCACTACAGCAAATGCCGCAGCATCAATCCATTCACGTGCAGCAGATTTTTTATAATTATTGGCAACAAGCGCTCCGGCAAATTTTTCATTTTTTGAAAAGCCGAGGTAAGGAAAATAAATGAATGGTAAAAAAACTGCCAGTGCATGGTGGCCAATGCCAAAACGGCCAAAATTTTCAATAAACTTTATTAATATCCAGATGGTTATAAACTGCCCTGCAATTGGAATAAACTGTAGAAAAAACCAGGTTTTTTTCAGGTGGATTTTTTCCACAATACACAATGTGTTATAAAAAGGGACAAAAGCTTTCCATCCTTCAATACCTGCTTTTTTAAACATTCCATACAAGCCGATATGCCAGGCAATGGTAGCAGCAATAAAAATTAGTAAACCAGTACTCATAAGTAAAATTTTATCAGCGCCAAAAGTACCATAATAAAACGTTTGATAAAGGTTTGGCGAAAAAATGTTTTGAAATGTTTAAAAGTGGATTTTTTGTAGCTGTTAGACTTCATTTTCTTTTTTTTCTCCCGAAAAATCGGGACAGGTTGATAAAAAAAGAAACAAAAAAAATCAAGGCTTCGAATAAAAAGGCTGAAAATTTCAACATGATCCTAAAATCAAGGAACTCGCCGCAAGTAGTAAAATACTTTGAAGTGCCTCCCCGGCTCAAACAGCCTTGATTTCTTAACGGATCATGTTGAAATTTTCTAGCACTTTTTATTCGAGGCCGTAGCATTATCCGATTGCGAAGTAAATGGATAAACCGAATTGTTAATGTAAAATGTAATTAAAGTTCCACATTGGTATTTAGTACAAGAGGGCGATGCAACGATGCTCCTTGTAGCTTCTATGCCCGGACAAAAAATTCTTTTCCTGCATTTTATTGAAAACGAATAAGTTTTGATAAACATTTTATTTTATCACTAACTGATTAACCAGTTTTTATTATCTTGAACGCTTAATCATATCAATATTAAAAAATAAAACATGGTTGAATCATTTGAAAAAATTCCGGTAAAAATATTTCCAACGCCAAAGGATGGGTCAGTGTATGCGGCTGCGGAAATTGCAAAACTCATTAGAGAAAAACAAGCATTAAACCAGCCCTGTGTGTTGGGTTTGGCTACAGGCAGCACGCCCATTAGTTTATATAGGGAATTGGTGCGTCTGCACCTGGAAGAAGGCCTAAGTTTTAAGAACGTTATTTCTTTTAACCTGGATGAATATTATCCGCTTGAAAGGGATGCCGTGCAAAGCTACTGGAGCTTTATGCACCGGTACCTGTTTGATAAAATAGACATTAAGCCGGAGAATATTTACATACCCAATGGGGAATGGGATAAAGAAAATATAAAATCATTAAGCAGGGATTATGAAGACAAAATAGATGAGATGGGCGGTATTGACCTGCAAATTTTGGGCATAGGAAATAATGGCCATATTGGATTTAATGAGCCCGGCTCCAGCATTTATTCAAAAACAAGGTTGATAACACTGGAGAATTCTACCCGTATTGCAAATGCTAAGGATTTTCAAAATATTTCCTTTGTGCCACGGCTTGCAATTACTGTTGGCATCAGCTCCATTATGAAGGCGAGGCGTATTATCCTGCTTGCCTGGGGAATGAAATCTGCCATCATTGAAAAGGCAGTGGAAGGCAATGTAACGGAACAGGTGCCGGCCAGTCTTTTGCAAACGCACAATGATTGCCTGTTTGTAATTGATGAGCTTGCGGCGAGTGAACTTACCCGGGTTAAAAGCCCCTGGCTTGCGGGTGAAATTGAATGGACACCTGCCATGATACGAAAAGCGGTGGTGAACATGGCGCTAAAAAGTGGTAAGGCTGTATTGATGCTTACCAACAAAGATTACAACGATTATTCGCTGGGTGATTTGTTGGTAGATAAGGGTGATGCGTACGAAATAAACCTGCAGGTGTATTATATGTTGAGGGATAGCATTACAGGTTGGCCGGGCGGCAAACCCAATGCCATCCTGCCGGGCCACCCCGAAAGAAGTGAAATACAACCCAAGCGCTGCCTAATTTTTTCGCCTCACCCCGATGATGATATCATTAGTATGGGTGGTACATTTATGCGCCTTCACGACCAGGGCCATGATGTACACGTGGCCTATCAAACGAGTGGGAATATTGCAGTAACGGATGAATTTGTAACCCGTTTTCTTGACTTTGCTGTTGGGTTTGAAGAACTAAGCGGCATAGACAGCAGCAAATCATCTGCAATATTGAGTGAGGCAAGAGAATACCTGAAAGATAAAAAAATTAACCAGGCAGATACCCACCAGATACGCCAGATAAAAGGATTGATAAGAAGGTGTGAAGCAAGGGCAACCTGCAGGTATGTAGGGTTGAATGAAGACCAGATTCATTTTCAAAACCTGCCTTTTTATGAAACGGGCACCATTCAAAAAAACCCGATGGGTGAAGAAGATGTGATAAACACCATTGAATTGTTGCGCAAATTAAAACCTCACCAGGTTTACTGTGCCGGCGACCTTGCCGATCCGCATGGTACGCATAAAGTTTGTCTTGATATTATTTTTGAATCGTTTAAAAAGATGAGGGCAGCGGGTGACGAATGGATAGAAGATTGCCGTGTTTGGTTGTACAAAGGTGCCTGGCAGGAGTGGGATATTTCCCAAATAGAAATGGCCATACCCATGAGCCCCGACCAGGTAATGAAAAAACGGTATGGTATTTTCATTCACCAGTCGCAAAAAGATATGGTGGCTTTCCAGGGTAGCGACAGCAGGGAATTCTGGCAAAGGGCCGAGGAAAGAAATGCCAATACTGCCGACCTGTATGC
>JANMVB010000038.1:0-4124 GCA_031392305.1 Ferruginibacter sp. | reverse complement strand
ATTTCTGAAAGCGATAATGAACCGGAGGGAAGTTTTGTAAGGCTGTCGAGGTTAATGCTAACGGGTATGTCTAACGTGTTTTCTTCCGTGGTTAAATCAAAGTTGAACGTCGCAATCTTTTGAGCGTGGCTATTGTTTGCATAAATGCTCAGCAATACAAATGTGGAAAGAATTATTTTTTTCATTTTTAAAATTTGAAAAGTTTATTATACTGCGCAAGGGTTAAAAAAGTGAGTTACAGTTTTGTTATCCCAACGAAGAAGCAGCTATGGGGATCATCGTTGTGTCACTCACTTTTACCGCATACCTATGGGGATCTTTTATTGCGTTATAGGAAAACCCGGGTATTTAATTCGCATAATTCGTTTCTGAAAAATTAGTGTAATAAATTTGTGCGATAAATTACTTCCCACTTGCATCTATCGTCTGTATCGTTCCATCATCATTATACTTTAACTCCGTTACTTTTACATTCCGTAAATGGGTTTTCCCGCTTAATTGCACATCATGATAAAACAAAAACCACTTGCCTTTAAATTCAATGATAGAATGATGATTCGTCCATCCATCTACTGGCTTTAAAATGATGCCCTCGTAAGTAAACGGGCCATAAGGGGTATCACCAATTGCATAACAAATATTATGAGTATCGCCTGTTGAATAAGAGAAGTAATATTTGCCTTTGTATTTGTGCATCCAGGATGCTTCAAAGAAACGTTTGTCATTGTCTTTCTCTGTAAAAGCTTTTCCGTTTTTATCAAGAAGCTGTATTTCCTTTACTTCCCCTGCAAAACCTTTCATGTCTTTATTTAGTTTGGCCATGCGTGGTAAAATAGCCTGCTCAGTTGGCTGGCGAAGTTTGCCTGCCGAATCATATTTATTACTGTTCCATCTTTGCAACTGTCCACCCCAGATGCCGCCGAAGTACATATAAAATGTGCCGTCATTATCTTTAAAAATGGAAGGGTCAATACTGTAACTTTCTTTGATAGGAGAACTTTCTGCAACAAAGGGGCCTTCTGGTTTGGTACTGGTGGCAACACCAATTTTAAAAATATCCTGTTTATCTTTTACCGGAAAATACAGGTAGTAAGTGTTGTTTGCAAAAGCCGCATCAGGCGCCCACAACTGTCGCCCAGCCCAGGGAATATTTTTTATGTGCAGTGCAACGCCATTGTCTGTAACTTTTCCCCCAATAGAATCCATTGATAAAATATGATAATCCATCATGTTGAAATGAGATCCATTATCGTCTTCGGGTGTACCGGTGGCGGTATCGTGCGATGGATAAATATAAATTTTTCCGTTAAACACATGAGCTGAAGGATCAGCCGTATAAATATTTGAAACCAATGGTTGGGAGAGGTATTCTTTTTTCTTTTCCGGTGCGGTGCTATCCGTTTCAGTTGTTTTACTGGTTGCCGCATTATTGCAACTTACGGTAAAAGCAAATACAATGGCTGCCGCCAAAAAAGATTTTCCCATGTTAATCAATAGCATGTTTGATTTTTTATTTATTTATGAAAAGAGCATATTCCATTCATTTTATCCGAGCTTAAAAAACCCGGCTCGTTCCCGAAAAATTTCTTACCCGTTTACTAAACCAGGCGGCACAATTTTATATATTTATCCAGTAGCTAATATCCAGCAACAATTATCCTTTAATCCAATATCAATTATCCATTATTTCAGTATCCAGCATCTAAAATCCAATACTGTTTCCACCATCCACGGGTAAAACAACACCGGTAATATATTTTGCAGCATCGCTTGACAGAAAATAAGCTGCTTCACCAATATCATCGGGCTGCCCCATGTGCCCCATCGGGGTTCTTCCAAACACTTTTGCTTTACGTTCAGGATCGCTGTTCAATGCTTTATCCGTCATCGCCGAATAAATAAAACCGGGCGCAATGGCATTTACACGTATGCCTTTGGGTGATAGTTCCACCGCCATTGCCCTTGTCATACCATCAATGGCAGTCTTACTTGCGCTATAGGCAATTACTTTTGGCAAACCATATTGCGCAGCCATGGAACTGATGTTGATGATATTACCGGTTTCTCTTACCAGCATATGTTTTACTACTTCACGGCTCATAACAAACACTGAAGTTAAATTGGTAGTGAGTACTAACTGAAACTCATCATCTGTTACTTCAGTGAAATCTTTTTTCATATTAATGCCGGCGTTGTTTACCAGGATATCAATCTGCCCGAACTGTGTTAATACTTCTTCAACAAAGACAGGAATGGATGTTAAATTGCTTACATCACAACTAATAGCGTGGCATAGTTCGCCTAGCTGTTTTTTTGCTTTGTTTAATTTTTCTTTATCTCTTCCGGCAATGATGGTGATAATTCCATTCTGAACAAATTTTTCCGCAATGGCAAATCCCAAGCCTGATCCGCCGCCAGTTACAATCGCAACTTTTTTGTTATTCATTTTTGTTTCAATTTAATTAAAGATTTTGCCAGCTTTTGGGCGGCTTTTAATTACCAGGTGCAAAAGGGAAGCGTAAACTTTTATAATATTCCAACGTTTGATCTGGCTTTTCGTAGTTTGCAGGAACCGGCATTTTTGAAAAGGTTTGAAAATAAAGCAGGCATGCATTGCGCCACCACACAGCTTCTTTTTCCTGCATGGTTAACAGCATGGAAATTTGCCTGTAGCGTTGCCCGTCTACTTTGCTTTTTTGTTTACTCCATATTTGTTGCATCCATCTTACACTGTCAACGCCATTGTTATATTGGTAGCAGAGTTCATTCCAGACCGTTCTGCCACTTTTCATTATATGCAACCATGATACATGATGAAACCAGAGTAAATATTTTTCATCGCAGGCCGAACTGTCTTCCCATAATTTTGCTGCTCCGGATTGGTATTGTGATAATGCATTGCTGCCTGTAGATCCACGGTTGAAACCGATGCCAACAGAATCGGCTTTGTGATAATAAACAGGGTTCCATTCTGGTCTTGATAAATTATTTACCCATGGCCCCGGCCCGTAATGATGACCCGTTGCCATGATATGATGCAGCCCTGCGGGGTTCATATATTTAACCAATATCTCTCTAGAAGAAAGCATTATTTTTTTTGCATCATTTACAAAAGAAGGATCGTTGCTGAAACTCATGCGCAGCCATTCATCCGCTATTTGTCCCGATGAAAGCTCATTGTCCCAGCTCAATCGTCCCAATGCATACCAGTTTGCCTGTGCAAATGGATGGCCTGTCCAGTTAATATCATTACCGATATTGGCAACTCCGGCCATGCCGTTTAAAGTATGGTTATTCAAACTGCCATCAATTACTTTTGCTACAGTACTGCCTTTGCCATTGCTCCAGGTATCACTATCCAGGCATTCTTTAAATAATGGGGCAAGGTAAACGAGATTGGTTGCCTGGCCCAAATATTCCTGTGTTAGTTGAAATTCCATCATCAGGGGTGTTTTTGGCATAGCGCCAAACAAGGGATGAAAAGGTTCCCGGGGCATGAAATCTATAGCGCCATTCTTCACCTGGACCATTATGTTGTTCCTGAATTTTCCGTCTAATGGCACAAACTCGTTATAGGCTTGCTTATGCCGGTCATCGGGTACTTCATTGCTGTACACAAAAGCCCTCCACATGATAATTCCATTATGCGGGGCTACCGCATCGGCGAGCATATTGGCACCATCCGCATGTGTTCTCCCATAATTCTGCGGGCCGGGTTGTCCTTCACTGTTTGCTTTCACCAGGAAGCCGCCAAAATCAGGAATGAGGGAATAAATTTCATTCACTTTATTTTTCCACCATTGCCCAACATGCGCATCCAATGGATCAGCGGTTTTTAATCCGCCGATTTCTACAGGTGAACTAAACCTTGCCGTGAGATAAATTTTTATTCCGTAAGGCCGAAATGCATCTGCCAGTGCTTTTACTTTTTCAAGGTAAGGTTTTGTGAGAAAGGTTGCGTTTGCGTTTACATTCGTTATCACTGTTCCGTTTATGCCGATGGAAGCATTGATTCTTGCATAATCAATATAACGTTGATCAACATAACCTGGCAGTGTATGCCAGTTCCATATTGAGAAACCCGCATAACCTCTTTCCCTTCTATGTCGTCGACCGCACCAGCG
>JANMVB010000003.1:0-2262 GCA_031392305.1 Ferruginibacter sp. | reverse complement strand
GTACAACATGCTGTGTACATCCTGCTGGCTTTGTGCATCGCCTTCAATAACAATATCGCTTTTCCATAAGTCGTCCCAGGCTTTATTGTGCATTTCAATCAGCCTTTCACGACCCTGTAATTTTGCAAAAATGGTGAGGCGTTCGGCTTCGTTCAACGGATCATCATGATGTGCGGATGTAATGGATGAGCCAACGACAGAATAACGATATGATTCACCCGCTTTCATTTTTTTTGCAAACTTCATCAGGTGCATATTGTTATCCCACATTTCGTGAATTACCCGGGGTTCGCTGCCATGCGCTTCGCTAAAGATATAGGCATTGCTTGCACACATCAGTAATTTACCGGTAGGGCTTTTTGCCGTAGAAGTAAGCAGGCTGATAGTGGTATGCGGACGATCTATTTCGTTGTAATAATTTTGTACTTCTTTTAATGCATCGGGTGCTTCCATAATACTTGCACTGCCAAGGTTACAATCTTTTTTTGCAGTAACTGTAATATCCATCAACACAGAATAGGGCAAATGCCGCAACGAATAATAAGTATAGCTTACTGTTGCTACATCTTTGTAATCAAAGGAAGTTGTAAAGCTGGCATGCTGCATATCCAGCGATTGGCGCATGTTGGTAACATCGCTATTTCCCAATCTTCTGCCATCAATTTCCATCCACATGTTTAGTAAATTAAAACTGCGGATAAAATTGCTTACCCTGCCCCTGCCATACAAATCGTAAGCGCCTGCAAGCACCACATCTTTTACTTTAAATGCTTCGGGGCTGCTAACTATACCAAGCATTCCATTGGCTACTGTAATACCGTAATAATTAGAAGGATTGATATTGGATGTGGTGATTTTCCAGGGGTCTTGTGCAAAAGAAATGCAGGATGAAATAACCAAATAAAAAAATATAGCTAAGCGTTGCATAAATAAAATGATTTAATGAAAATATAGTCGGTGAATTTAACTTTATTTGCCAATATTTTGAGGGCCGATAAATAAATTTTTGATTTATGAAAAAGTGGATTGCGGGTATTTTGGTGGTGATAGTATTGCTGCTGGTTAGTTTGTATGTGTTGATACCAAACATTGTCTCCTTAAAAGCCAATATAGCCATTAAAGCTACCCGGCCGGGTATAAACAGAATGATGCTCGACAAACAAAGCGTTGCCAAATGGTGGCCCGGAAAAATAGTCAGCGATGGTTTTTTGCTAAACGATTTTGCGTATAAAATAAACAATGGAAACATTACTGCTATGCCCATAACCATCAGCGGGCAAAATAACATCATCCCCTCATCCCTTTTCCTGGTATCCATTACTACTGACTCTACGCACCTTGAATGGGTGGGTGCAATGGTAACTTCCTACACTCCTTTAAAAAGATGGGAGGTATATCAACATGCAAAAAAACTTAACAGGGATATGACCACCATCCTTGAAAAAATGCAGGCTTATTATTCGAAACAGGAGAATATTTATGGAATTAAAATAAACCTGGAGTTGGTAGCAGACAGCTTGTTGATTGCAACAGCGGGCAACAGCACCGGCTATCCTACCAACGTATATATTTATAGCCTATTTGATAAATTAAGGTCGTATGCCACTGCAAATGGAGCCAAAGAAAGCGGCTACCCCATGCTGAATGTTAGTACGGCCGATAGCATAAACTACGAAGTAAAAGTGGCCATCCCAACAGATAAAATATTACCCGGCTCCGGAGATATTTTACAAAAGCGGATGCTTGGCAGGGGCAATATTTTAGTAGCAGAAGTTACAGGCGGTATTGGCATTACAAAAAAGGCCATCGAAGAAGTAAAAAATTATGCTGAAGACTACCAGCGTGTTGCACCGGCCATTCCATTTTATTCATTGATCACCGATCGGTTAAAAGAACCGGACAGCAGTAAGTGGGTTACTAAAATTTATTTTCCGGTGATGTAAATTTCTCCAAAGCATTCTCTTAGATTCAATTTTACAATTGCTAAAAGAGTATTGAAAATACTTACACATATTTTTTTACCAGCATTTTATCCTTGTTCAACATCGTTGTGTCACTCCCTTGTACCGCATATCTATGGGGAGCTTTACCTGCAAAAAATAAATGACATTGCTCATCAGCTTAAAGGAATTTGACATTGATGTTTCGCTCATACAACTATGGAAATCCTTTTTAATGCAATTCAGTGATTTGAAGACATCATTTTCTTTTTTTTTTGATAAAAAAAAGAAACAAAAAAAATCAAGGCTGCATAAAAAAGGG
>JANMVB010000571.1:0-2036 GCA_031392305.1 Ferruginibacter sp. | reverse complement strand
TCAAAAATAATTGTTTCGTTTATATTATAGCATATAGGTTTAAATTTGTTTTTTATGAACCAAACATTCGTACATAGCCAGGCTTCATTGGCGTCGCACTCTTGTACTTTAATATCATTTTTGAGCTTTTGCCTCCTGGCCATGTCTTTTTTTTCATTATCAGCCCAGGATTCCGGCACAATCATACAACCAGTAATTTCAACAACTCCTTCACACCAAATAAATTTATTAACCCCCCAACAAATTAAATCCCGGATACGCTTTACCACCATCGCAAATGTTGTGGGCTACGGTGGCGTAATGGCCGGTTTAAATGCGGCCTGGTATTCAAAATATGAAAGAAGTAAATTTCATACATTCAATGACAATGCAGAGTGGCTGCAGATTGATAAGGTGGGGCATGCTTACGGTGCATATATAGAAAGCAGCACCAGTATGGAGCTGTGGAGGTGGACGGGTATCAGCCGCAATAAACGCATCTGGTACGGCGGATTAAGCGGCGCAGTCTATCAAACTGTTATTGAAGTGTTGGATGGGTTTAGCACCGAATGGGGCTGGAGCTGGGGCGACTTTGGTGCAAACATACTTGGCAGCGGCGCATTGATAGCTCAGGAACTGGCATGGGATGATCAGCGCATTAAACTAAAATTTTCCTTTCATAAAAATAACTATGGAGACGCCGGGTTAAATGCAAGGGCTGATAAAATATTTGGAAAAACATTATCGGAGCGTTTCATAAAAGATTACAATGCACAAACCTTTTGGGCAAGTGCAAACCTGCATTCTTTTTTTCCGGCATCCAATCTGCCACCCTGGCTTGCAGTTGCAGTTGGCTATGGTGCAGAAGATATGTTTGGAGCAAGGGATAATTTTGCAATAGATGACAATGGCGTTACCACTTTCGACAGAAGAGATATAAAGCGTTACCGCCAGTGGTACCTGTCGCCGGATATTGATTTTACAAAAATAAAGACGAATAAAAAAGGAATGAAACTTTTATTTATAGTACTAAGCGCCTTTAAATTCCCGGCACCCAGTGTAGAATTTAGCAAGGGGAAATTTTCTTTTAAAGCATTGCATTTTTAAATGTAATAGTGGAAGTACCGGAGCTTACTAAGTAAAATTCATCAGTCAAAATAGGTTTCAAAATCCTGCATTATTATTTTATTATAAAGTAGCTCAACCTGGCTTTTTAAAATTCTATCCTCAGACAATTCAGGAAGCTGATCAATTGAAAAATATTGAACATCCAACACATCAAACCCTTTAATTATTTCATTGGAAACTGCTTCACAATAAACAGCAAGCTTGTAAACATAAAAAGGTTGCGGTGGATGCTGATGCATTTTTTTGTCGAATACAGCAAGTAGTTTTAATGGGATTACCTCCAGGCCGGTTTCTTCTTTAAACTCTTTAATAATTACTTCCTTTGGGCTAAACCCAATATCGGCCCATCCACCGGGCAACGACCATTTACCATCTGCGCTTTCTTTCACCAATAAAATTTTTTTATCATCAGAAAGTACAATCCCCCTGATATCAACTTTTGCTGTTGGGTAGTCGGAAACCAACGGAAAATAATCTTTCAAATTTTCTATAGCGTGGCCACTGATGGTTTGTAAAAGCCTAAAACTTATTTCACGTAATTCGATATATCTTTCTTTGTCATAATCGTTATTACAATAAAGCAATCCAATATCAGCCATGGATTTAATTCTTTTAATGTCGTTAAGCATTTCACTTTTCATGCACTAAAATTATTTATTAACTGGGGTAAAAAAATAAAATTTCACCCTTAAACAGGTAGGAGCTCTTTGGAGTGCCTCGTTACTATCAAATATGGTGAGAAAAGTTCCACATTGGGGTGACTTATAAGGGAGTGGCACAACAAGAATGTTGACCAATGCCCGACTGACGGAGGGAAAAAAATAAAAATAAATTAAGCTGTTCGAAGACACCTCCCCTTTTAGGAACGGGGGCATTACTCCCCTTTAGGGGGCGGGGGCATTTGCTTCAACCCAGGCACCACTTACTTC
>JANMVB010000497.1:0-10416 GCA_031392305.1 Ferruginibacter sp. | reverse complement strand
GGAGCTGGAATTGGCAGGAGAAAACAAAAAAATAGGGAGCTGTCAATAAAGAGAGCTCCACTAAACAGGCTGGCTTAAGCCGCCTAAAAAACAAAAATAAATATTTTAAATCAATTGGTTTGCAACACAGAATCTTGTACGTTATACCTATGTGGAACTTTTCTTACAATATATTTAAGGATTAAAATCACTAAGCACCCTTTGATAACACCATATATTGCTTTACAATAATTATTTTTAACTTTACTCCATGTCAATTGCAGAAAAATACAGGCCTTATTATACTTATGAAGACTACTGCTTATGGGAGGGTAATTGGGAATTAATAGAAGGCATGCCATATGCAATGAGCCCGGCACAAGTTCCGGCCCATCAAAGAGTAAGCATACTGCTAAGTATGGAATTTGAGAAAGCTTTAAAAAAATGTAAAAATTGCAAGGTGTATGCACCAATAGATTGGAAGATAAAAGAAGATACCGTTGTTCAGCCTGATCTTTTGATTATTTGTGATAAGATTGAAAAAAAATTCCTGGATTTTAACCCTGCATTGATCGTTGAAATATTATCACCATCAACTGCATCTAAAGACCGGGGCGAAAAAATGGAATTGTATCAATTGCAACAGGTAAAATATTACCTGATAGTTGATCCGCAATTTAAGAAAGTAGAAATTTACGAATTCATTAATACTCAATATGAACCAGTTTCGATAAACCCCGAAACTTTCCTGTTTACATTCCCCAACAATTGTACTGCAGAAGTGGATCTTTTAAATATCTGGGACTAACCCAACCATTAACTACGTAATTTTGCCCTAAAATAAAGGAACCGTTTTGCCTGATATCATTCAATTATTACCTGATAATATTGCCAATCAAATTGCAGCCGGTGAGGTGATCCAGCGGCCTGCGAGTGCTGTAAAAGAATTATTAGAAAATGCGGTAGATGCCGGGGCCACTGAAATAAAACTCATTGTAAATGATGCAGGCAAATCGCTGATACAGGTGATTGATAATGGAAAGGGCATGAGTGAAACCGACGCCAGGATGAGCTTTGAGCGCCATGCTACCTCCAAAATTAAAAATATTGAAGACCTTTTTCATATTAAAACAATGGGCTTTAGGGGAGAGGCGCTTGCCAGCATTGCAGCCGTAGCACAGGTAGAATTAAAATCAAAAAAAGAAGCTGAAACTACCGGTACTTATATTGAAATTGATAACAGCGTAGTTAAAAAACAAGAGCCCGTGGCCATGCAGCAAGGCACCAACATTGCCATGAAGAACCTGTTTTTTAATGTGCCTGCCCGCAGGAATTTTTTAAAAAGTAATCCATCCGAATTAAGGCATATTGTAGATGAATTTATCCGGGTGGCTATGTCTTTTCCTGATATATTCTTTTCACTTACCAGCAATGGCCAGCAGGTTTTTCATTTGGAAAGGGGCACATTGAAACAACGCATTGTACAGATTTTGGGTAATAACTACAATGCAAAACTTGTAAGCGTACAGGAAAAAACAGATTATATGAATATCTATGGTTTTGTTGGCAAACCCGAGACTGCTAAAAAAACCAGGGGTGATCAGTATTTTTTTGTAAACAACCGGTTTATAAAAAGTGCTTACCTCAATCATGCCGTGATGGGGGCATTTGATGCGATGATTGGGAAAGACAGCTTCCCGATGTATGCGTTGTTTATTGATCTTGATCCGGCGCAGGTTGATATTAATGTACACCCCACCAAGCAGGAAATTAAATTTGAAGATGAAAAAATAGTGTATGCTTTTGTGCAAAGTGCAGTTAAGCATTCCCTTGCACAATTCAGTATAACACCTACCCTTGATTTTGAACTGGATGCTTCTATACAAAACCTGGATGCTTTAACCAAACCTTTTACAGATGAAAAAAAATCAACGGCTGCTTCCTCTTCTTTATACAATACTTTTTCGCAAAAAAACCAGGCACATTTTATAGAGAACCGAAGTGAGTTAAAACATTGGAAAGATTTTTATGAGCCCGCAAAAGATAAACTGTTGCCGGGTGCAGGTGCCGGGGAGCAAGCCGCTATTACCGGGGATGAATTTCGATTGCCGGGCCATGCTGCATTACTCCACTCACCATTCACCATTCACGAACTTGTACAAATTCATCATACCTACCTTGTGGTACAAAATGATGCCGGATTTATTGTGATACACCAGCAAAATGCACATGAGCGCATTTTGTATGAACGCTTTATAAAAGCACTTGATGGCAAACCCATTGCTACGCAACAAAGTCTGTTTCCCCTTACCATAGAATTAACGGCAACGGATGTGGTAGTATTAACTGAACTATTGCCCGACCTGCATTATTTGGGCTACCACCTGGAACCTTTTGGCAATAATACTTTTGTAATACAAGGCACCCCCGCTGATGTGGACCAGGGCAATGAAAAAACTTCGCTTGAAAAAATGCTGGAACAATACAAGCATTTCAGCAGCGATCTTAAGTATAGTAAAAGAGAAAAACTATTACGCTCCCTGGCATGGCAGCAGGCCATTAAAGCAGGTAAACCACTTTCCCAAAAAGAAATGAAATTACTGGTAGAAGATCTCTTTACATGTGCGGTGCCTAATATTACGCCCAATGGCAAACCAACCTACACAGCATTTAAAAAGAATGAACTGGATAAAATGTTCGGCAGGTAATCAGTATTTATCCCTGATATTTAAAAGGAATTTTTCTACCGCCCTTCGTACCGGGGTAGCATTGGTTTGATAATGATTGGCCAGCACAGAAAAAATAAGTAGTTTGTTTTTCCTCGTAATGATAAAACCACTGAGGGCGCAATGGTTACTCAGCGTACCTGTTTTGGCAAAAATATATCCTGCATCTTTTTGGAAGAAGGCAGATAATGTGCCTTCACCACCGGTGGGCAAAATATTTTTTAAGCGCTCCAGCCCAAATTCATTTTTCATTTTGTTAAGTAAATAAACGAATGATTGCGGTGTAAATAAATTGTAGCGGCTGAGGCCGCTGCCATCCACCCATGTTGGTTTTTGTGGAATATTGCTGAGGCCGGTTTTTAAAATGGTATCAATCATTTTTTCATCATCCATATAGCCAAGCAGTTCATTACCTGCCATCAATAATGTTTGCTCTGCAAAAAAATTATCGCTGCGGTGCATCATTGATTTATACAATGAATCAGATGGTTGGGAATAAACAATTGATAGTTGGGGATCGTTATTTTTATAAGTTTCATTGCTACCAAAAGTCATATTATTATTCAAGGTATCCATGAGGAAGCGTGGCATATCATAAAGACCTGCAACAATTGGAATTTTTACAGCTTCATTTTTTTCGATGTTTAAATAATTGGAGATTAAGAATATTTTATTTTCGTTCCAATCCCTGAAAGCACTAAATCCAATCGTATCATTAAAGTTTTCAATGCTTTTATCAATGTCCAAATGTATATTCTTTGGAATTGTTTTAAACCCAGTTTCAGTGCGATAAATCCTTACTAAGTTACCATAGATTGGAAATTCGCTCCTTTGAACCATGTATAAATTTTGGTAATCATCCCAGGCCCAACCTTTACCGAGTGGACTAGTAAAATATTGCGAATAAAATGTAAAATATTTTTTGGTAACTAATAAATTAAATACAGGATGTTTAGAAAATTCCGGGTGTAAAAATGTTGGATCACCAGTAGGAAAAATTTTTATAGAGTCATAGCCAACGTTTACATACCTTAATCCAATTAAACTATCCCCCAAGTATTTCATGCCGGCGTACAACGTAAATAATTTTGTATTGGAGGCTGGTACATAATATTTTGTTGCATCATAATTATACCAATACTGATCGGTGGCGGGCTCATAAATACTGATGCCAATATGCCCGGTGTTGATGGCTGAATCTTTTAGTAAAAGATTGGTTGCCTGTTTGGATATTTGTTTGGAGAGAGAACAGGACGATAAAATAAATGCAGCAATAATGATTGAAGTACCCAGCCTGAAATGCTCTTTTGAACTGAGAAGATTACTTCGCCCTGAAGGCTGAAGATCCATATTGGTATGACGTACAAGGGAGTGACACAACGATGCTGACCAATGATTCAATGTTTGTTTAATAAAAATTGGTTCTGAAAAATCCATGAATTTCATGCAATCATTTTTGTGAGGTTCGTTGACAACATCAGCATATTAACTTCTTTCCTGCTGCCTTAACCAACGCTCCGGAATTTCGTTTCGGCTGGCGTGTACATAATCATTGTAACTGCAGGCTATTAATTTATTATCGGGTACCTGCATCCACCAACGGCTGGTTTTGCGGCTTTGTAAAAATAGGGTATCGGCCTCGGCAATTACTGTGTGGTACTCATTAAAATGACTGCGCTCTTCTAATGATGCTTCCTGTTTGCTACGGCTTTTTCCATCAATAAAATACCATAGCATCTGCGCAATTTGTTTTGCAGTGAGGTCATTTTTATCCATTTGTGGATTGTATCCATAAATACCCAGGCTGCTAAGCTGACTACTCATACCGGCATAACGGGTAAGCACACAGGCTTCTTCGCCAGTGAAGCCATTGGGGCTGCAGTTACTGGCTGGCGCATCGCTGTTTTTTATAGCGTTCATATCAAAACTCAACAGGTTGGTGTTGCGGATAACGGGTTCCATTTCTTCCATATTTTCTTTGGCCACACCTACCCGGTAGCAATCAAAACGCAGCTTATCCATTGTTTCGAGCATTCGTGGATGTACCAGGTAACTTTGAAACCCGATATGGTTGTAATGCTTTACCATATTGGGTTCGCCGGTAAGCATTTCCAATAAAAAATTTTCGCTCCGCAATGGACTCTCCCCACGAAGATCGATGGTGGCATCTATGCAGGTGGCTTCAATTTGCTTGCCGGATTCTTTATAAGCAAAATATTGTGCAAGTGAAATATCGTGTGAACCACCCAACAATACAACGGTTTTTTTTTGTTTCAATAATTCGCTGAGTACCGTTTTAATAGCAGCATAACTATCGTTTAATGAAGCACCAGTTTTAATATTACCGAGGTCTGCAATCTTTACATCGAGGTGCCAGTAATGGAGCTGATATAATTGTTTTCTTATTGCATTGGCAGCTTCGTTTATTCCGGAAAAATCGCCTGTCCCTCTTGCTTCATTCACGCCGATAAAAATTATATCAGCGTCTGTTATATCCGGTAACTCACCATCGTTTACATCAATGTGTTTGGCAAGTTGCCCATCATTGTATCCTTCATCTTCATTTAACGCATGAATATTTACAGGTACCAAAAAATCTTGCAGGTCGTTCATCAATTTTAATTTTTGCAGCAAACTTAAGGAAGATAGTTGGTAGATGGCAGAAGGTTTTGGGTTTACGGTTTACGGTTAAAGGTTTTCTGTTTTGTGTTTACGGTTTTGTGTTGGGCGTTTTGTGATTGTATGAATTTATTATAAAACAAAAAGAATGAATAGCTACAGGCAAAAAACTGCAAACAGAAAGTAGTAAACAGAAAACGGCTTATTTTTGCGGCATGGAAGATTTGTTACAAAAGATAGCATCAATAAAAAATGAAATTAAGCAGGCAATAGCTGCCAGCAGTGAGGAGGCAGAGGCTTTTAGAATTAAATATATTGGTACCAAGGGTGTGGTGAAAGAATTAATGGGCGAAATGAAAAATGTAGCGGCTGATAAGCGAAGGGAATTTGGCCAGGTGATGAACGAATTTAAATTATTTGCTGAAGCAAAATTTGAAGAATTAAAATCTGCTACCTCAGCAAGCAGCGCTGCATCAAATGAAAACAGTATTGATCTTTCGTTGCCCGGTGACCCGCTGCCGGTTGGCTCACGCCATCCCATTAGTTTGGTCCGCAACCGGATTGTAAACATCTTTCAACGCCTGGGTTTTGCTGTGGCCGAAGGGGCGGAAATAGAAGATGACTGGCATAATTTTACTGCATTGAATATGCCTGAAAATCATACTGCAAGGGATATGCAGGATACGTTTTACATAAGCCAAAACCCTGACTGGGTGCTGCGTACGCATACATCGAGTGTGCAGGTTCGTGAGATGGAAAAGGGGAAGCTGCCCATTCGTATAATATGCCCGGGCAGGGTTTACCGCAATGAAACAATCAGTGCAAGGGCCCATTGTTTTTTTCACCAGGTAGAGGGCTTGTACATTGCCGAAAATGTTTCATTTGCTGATCTTAAACAAACACTTTACTTTTTTGTGCAGGAGATGTTTGGTAAAGATTTTAAAGTGCGTTTTAGGCCGAGCTATTTTCCTTTTACTGAACCGAGTGCTGAAATGGATATCAGTTGCCTAATATGCGGGGGCAGTGGCTGCAATGTTTGTAAGCATACTGGCTGGGTCGAAATTCTTGGTTGTGGTATGGTACACCCTAACCTGCTTGATAACTGTGGTATTGATAGTAATAAATATACAGGCTTTGCTTTTGGAATGGGTATTGAAAGGATTACTATGTTGAAATACCAGATAAAGGACCTTCGCTTATTTAGTGAAAATGATGTAAGGTTTTTACGGCAGTTT
This sequence comes from Ferruginibacter sp., assembly GCA_031392305.1. Lineage (GTDB taxonomy): Bacteria > Bacteroidota > Bacteroidia > Chitinophagales > Chitinophagaceae > Ferruginibacter. Next base: position 3,857 of record JANMVB010000497.1, on the reverse strand, counting down.
ACTGCTGCTTTATAAAAGCCATTTAATTTTTTTAACAAAATTATTTTTATTCATTTGAGATCATTTTTAATGATCTCTTTTTATTTACACCGGAAAATAACAGCCAGCCTGCACATTAATATTACCTGATTGCTGTAGAACTAATTCCCCATTGATAGAGTATCGGTTTAGAATAGATGCAACTATATGTTTTGATATAGTATATCCATTTGGCATTATTATTGGCTTATGCCCATTGACCCAGAATAATATTTTAAAAAGAAAATTTAACCACATGAAGAGGATTACAAGTTATTGCAGCGTTGGCTTATTAATAGCAATGGTTGCTTTTTTAAGTGCATGCTCGGTATCTAAAGAAGGCAGAACAATGAAGAAAACCATCAACGGCGATTGGACTTTACAAACAGCCAATGTAGAAGGTATCACTTCCAAACTAAAAGCGAAAATTTTTAATGAAGCAGATCTTGATTGCTTCATCGGAAGTAGCTGGAGTTTTAATTCTAATAACAGTTTGGGTAGTTACACATTTACCGGCAGTGCCACGGGGTGTACTTCATTGAAAAGAGATATACGCTGGTCAGTTTATGAACCTAAAGATGCAGAGAAAGAGTTTCAGTTTAAAAGACTGGATGAAAAATTAAAATCAATAGATGACAATAACGGCTTCAGGCTAAGTGTGGCTTCATTAACAGATAATACCATGCAGTTAAAATCACCCATCACCTTCGAAGGAAAGGCAGGATATATTGTTTACAATTTTGTAAAAAAATAATTTAAAATCAACAAATTTTATGAAACAGATTTTAGGAAAAACAGTGGTAGTAATGGCGGCGGTAATGATAATGGCTTCGGGATGTGACTCTACAAAAAGAATGAGCAAGCAGGATAAAGGAGTAGTAATCGGAACTACAAGTGGTGCAGTTATAGGAGGTGTAATTGGCAACAATGTTGGTAATAAAAAGAATACAGCTTTGGGTGCAATTATTGGTGCCGTTGTGGGTGGTGTAGCTGGTGGTATAATAGGCAATAAAATGGACCGGCAGGCAGAAGCGATAAAGGATGAGATACCCGGTGCTGAAGTAACAAGGGTAGGTGAAGGTATCAACGTAACCTTTAATGAAAAAAATCCGGATGGGTCTAAAGCAGGTGTTTACTTTGCAACCAATATGTCTGCCATCAACGCAAATTCTAAATTAGCATTGGATAAACTGGTGAAAGTTTTTAATAATTATCCTGAAACAAATATTTTAATTGAAGGTCATACAGATGATGTAGGTACAGATGCTTACAATGAAACGCTGTCGCAAAAAAGAGCAAATGCTGTTGGTAGTTATTTAAGAACTGCAGGTATTGTATCATCAAGGTTAACGATTAAATGGTATGGCGAAGCACAACCAAAAGTTGATAACACCGGGGATGCCAACCGGGCTGAAAACAGGAGGGTAGAGTTTGCCATTACTGCAAATGATAAAATGAAAGAAGAAGCCGCAAAAGAAGCTGCAAATAATAATTAATTGCCGGTAGTTTTTTCGGAAAAAAACTATAGAAATTTTTAAGGACTGTTGTACAAACCTTATTTAGATAGCAGTAATGTTATCAAAATAAATAAGGCACGGTACAACAGTTTTTTTATTTTTAATAATGATCAACACAATTTGCATAGCAGGCGCCGGTACGATGGGAAGCGGTATAATACTGGTATGTACGCAATATGGATTAAAACTTTATTGTTTGATGTAAACGGGCAGGTACATGATAAGCACAACTTCATCTGGAGTATAACATACAACAGCTCATTGCCAAACAAAAGATAACTGCTGCAGAAGGTGAAAAATATTTCAGCAAATTCATTTTATTTCAATGATCAACGATTGCGTAGCCTATTAAAAACCGGGAATGACTTTTTATAATTATGGGGCTTAGTGAAGGGTGAATCGTCAATGGTGAATGGTCAAATGACAGTCACAAAATTTTACTCAGTCCCTTTTCATTTTTATTATGTTATTTTTTTTGTCCGGGCTAAGAAAGCTATGGTCATCATCGTTGTGTCACTCACTTGTACCGAATACCAATGAGGAGCTTTACCTGCAATATTTGTACAGGTGCAATGCATTTCGTTTGTACAACATAATCATATTCTGCAGAACCCCCTTCGGGGGGCAGGGCGCTGGGCATTAATACAAAACCATCCTGTACATTTGCTTTTTAATTTAAAATTTATCCATGATTTTAGTTACTGGTGGCTCCGGGTTATTAGGCAGCGAACTACTAAAGCAATTGCTTACAAAGGGGCACCAGGTGAGGGCTATTTATAATAAAACGCCCTTACCCATTTTGCAAGCTGATAACCTTCAGCAAATTCAATGTAATATTTTAGATATTACCACTTTGGCTGAAGCCATGGTTGGTGTGCAGCAGGTGTATCATTGCGCTGCCATTGTAACTTTTAACCCTGCACGAAAAAAAGAGCTCTTTAAAATTAATATTGAAGGCACAGCCAATGTAGTAAATGCAGCCCTGGATGCAGGTGTAAAAAAAATGGTGTATGTAAGTTCGGTGGCTGCCCTCGGCAGGATAAGGGATAACGAAACCATTAACGAAGAAATGACATGGACAGAAGAAACCAGCAACAGCAATTATGGTCAGAGTAAATATTTGGCGGAGTTGGAAGTTTGGCGTGGTATTGGCGAAGGGCTTGAAGCGGTAATGGTAAACCCGGTTATAATTTTGGGTAATGGTGATTGGAACACAGGCAGCTCCCAAATATTTAAAAGTGTGTACGATGAATTTCCGTGGTACACCGAAGGGGTTACAGGATTTGTAGATGTAAAAGATGTTGTAAAAGCAATGATTGCATTGATGGAAAGTAATATCAGCAGCGAACGGTTTATCATCAGTGCGGAGAACCGCAGCTACCGTGATTTATTTAATTTAATAGCAAAGGGTTTTGGCAAAAAAATGCCAACAAAAAAAGTAACACCATTCATTGCAAAAATAGTGTGGCGGCTGGAAGCATTGAAAAGTAAATTCACCGGTAAAGATCCGTTGATTACAAAAGAAACTGCCCTGACAGCATTAACCACTGTTTACTACGACAATAGTAAACTAAAAAGATTTTTGCCGGAATTTACTTACAGGAGGATTGAAGAAACTGTTGAGGAAATTTGCAAGGCCCACTTAACCCAAGCCCCCCTGCCCCCCGAAGGGGGGTTCTGAAGAATTTGATTATGTTGTAGAGTACGAATAATGCATTGCGTCTGTACAAATATTGTGGGTAAAGATCCAAATTGGTATGCGGTACAAGTGAGTGACACAACGATGATGCCCATTGCTTTCTTAGTCCGGACAAAAAATTATTAATGCAATGAAAATAAAAAGACTGTATAAATATTTCACCATTGACGATTGACCATTTTTAATCCATCCTAAATAAATATTCACATGAAAAAATTCACTTTATTTCTTTCGCTTATTTTATTTTTCGCAGGTGTGTTTGCACAAACCGACAACTTTTTAATTACCGGAAAAGTGATTGATGCAGTTTCCAAAACGCCCATGCAAGGTGCATCTGTATTTGCACAAAATACCACCATGGGTACAGCTACTGATGTAAGCGGTTCTTTTATTTTAAGACTAGCGAATGGTGGTTACGACCTGGTAATTACATTTACCGGTTATGAAACCATCACAAGGCGGATTACCACTGCTGATGCCGGTGAAAAAAACCTGGTGATTGAACTGAAGCAAAAAGAAAAAGCAATGGAAGATGTGGTGGTAAAGGCAAGCAATGAAGTAAAGGATGGCTGGGATAAATATGGGACATTTTTTATTGAAAATTTTATTGGCAAAACTGCTAA
>JANMVB010000484.1:0-2248 GCA_031392305.1 Ferruginibacter sp. | reverse complement strand
GATCGTTTAACTTTACGCTATGCAGAAACACAATTGCAGGATAGGTTTTAATGATGGGTTGCTGATGGTAACCGGTATCCCGTTATTGGCATTCATCATTCCTATTGTGTTTTTCAACTGTCGCTTCAACCGGCCACCGTTCCTCACTTTCGAAAAATATTACACCACATTATTTATCACTTCCGTCATTTGGATAGGCAACCGCTACATTATGATATACAGCCGGAAAAAATTTCCGCTGTTCGACGATGTGAGAAAACGGATCTTCTTTCAGTCAGTATGGATGCTGGTATTTACAGTTGCTTCAAATGTGGTGATGGGCCAGATATTTCAAAAAACATTTAATGATGAGACGATGGGTTTTACGCTGGCAGATAAGCTGATACATTCCAACTCTGCAGCTATCTTCTGCACCATTACCATCATTGCGATTTACGAAAGCATTTATTTTATGCATGAGTTGCGCCACTCGGTAGAAGAGACCGAACAATTGAAACGGGAAAGTCTTGCGGCCCAGCTGAATGCGTTGCGTACACAGGTAAATCCACATTTTTTATTCAACAATTTAAATACGCTCAGCTCCATCATACCGGAAGATCCAAAACAGGCGGTGGATTTTGTTCAGCAGTTATCAAAAGTTTACCGGCACATACTGGAAGTGAAAGATGAAAAAAGTATTCCACTGAAAGATGAACTGGATGTATTGAAGGCTTATGCATTTTTATTACAGACAAGATTTGGTCACAACATCGATATAGATATTAATGTGGCGGATGAGAAATTAAATAAAAGAATTGTACCGTTGTCTCTCCAGTTGCTGATGGAAAATGCCATCAAGCACAACATCGTATCAGCTGATAAACCATTGAAGATAGATGTGTATGCGGAAAACGGTTCTTTAGTAGTGAGCAATAACTTACAAAAGAAAAATCAGTTACATGAATCAACCGGTATTGGACTAAATAATATCAGGAACCGTTATAAATTGCTGGGCGATAAAACAGTGGAAGTAACAGAAAGCGACAACAATTTTACCGTTTCTATTCCTTTGCTGGCACATTAGTTTTTTTTGATTACACTAATTTAAACTGGTTACACTAATTTTTAAAAGTATTAATTTTCACTTCGTGTAATTCGTAAAAATTCGTGTAATAAAAAGTATTTAAAACATGAAAGTAGTTGTGATTGAAGACGAAACACCGGCGGCCAACAGGCTGATCAAACTGCTTAGGCATATGGATGGCGACATTGATATTGTTAACAGGTTTGACAGTGTGGAACCTTCGGTGCATTTTTTTCAATCTGCTCCAAATATTGACCTGGTGTTTATGGATATTCAACTGGCAGATGGTTTAAGCTTTGATATCTTTTCAAAAGCAACCATTACCGCTCCGGTTATTTTTACCACTGCTTTTGATCAATACACCTTAAAGGCTTTCAAAGTAAACAGTGTGGATTATTTGTTGAAACCCATTGATGAAAATGAACTGCAGCAGGCCGTAAAAAAATACCGGGAGTTGTACTCAAAAAAAGAAAATGATTTCTCCGGAAAAATATTAAAGATGATGCAGGAAATGGCTACGGTGAAATACAAGGAAAGATTACTAATCAAACGTGGTCAGCAATTAAGCTATATAAAAACAGACACCACCGCTTATTGTTATGCAGACGGTAAACTTTGTTATGCTGTTGATTTCAGCAACAATAAATATCTGCTTGAAATAAATCTTTCCGAACTCGAAGAACAATTGCAGCCCAATAAGTTTTACCGTATCAACCGCAGCCTGCTGGTAAATATTGATGCAGTAAAAAAAGTACATACCTGGTTGGGTGGCAGGCTTAAGCTGGAACTGTCCATAGCTTCAACAGCAGAGACCGTAGTAAGCCGGGACAGGGTAAATGGTTTTAAAGACTGGCTGGGGCAGTAAGATTTTTTTATTTATTAGCAAATTCTGGTGCTTGTGAAATAGAAAAGAGTATTTACATCGGTTGGTTCATAAGGATACGAACCATGGCAGTAGAATGTTATAAGATAAAACCAGTCAATATTTGGTAAAAAAAAGGGTTTCTGCAAAGAAGCCCTTTTTTATTCTTCTGCTTTTAATACTTTACTTCGGTTAAATTAGAAATAGAAATTTTTGTCCGGGCAGTGAAACATTGTGGATCATCGTTGCGTCGCCCTCTTGTACTTTATACCAATTGGGATCTTTAATTGTGTTTTGTAATAACAACTATTAATAGCCTGTTT
>JANMVB010000448.1:0-1842 GCA_031392305.1 Ferruginibacter sp. | reverse complement strand
CAAGTACCAATAATTTTTTCTTCATAATCATTTTTGATGAGATAAACCTCACGCCTGTTATAATTATTTATTTATACTGCTCAAGGGGTAAAATAGTGAATTCCATTTGTCTGATAATCTTAAAATTCAATCGGTATTTTAATTTATAACGCAATTAAAGATGCCCAATGGTATGCGGTAAAAGGGCTACCGTGTGTACACATCTTTTGCTATCATAAATCCGTTGAACGTGTCATAAAATTTTTCTAATCCTATCCATAAGGTTGTTATACCTGGTTTTCTTTCTGATGCATATCCTTTCCATCCTCCCAATCTTGCAATTACCCAGGTGGTATAACGTAAAGATGATTTAGGATAGGGGTTCTTTTGTTTTGCGGTTTTACCTTCCAGCCGCTTACATTGCATTTGTAAACATTCTATTTCTGTTTTATCAAAGCTAACCTCAGCGGGCATTTCACCCTCTTCATCCATGTCAAGGATTATCCGCATCTGGAATATCTTAATAATTGCATCGAGGGTAAGCAGGCACAATTTCTTTATAGATGTACCACATCCCAACTCACTTGCTTCTACATCAAATCCTTCTTTTTTAAGTATCCTGAACACTTCTTCTATCATCCATCGCCAGCTGTACCATTCTATTATTTGTAAAGCTTCTTCTAATGTTGTTATTCGTATAGTGGTTACTAAGCGCCAACATACTCCCTGCTTTTTTGCTGGTGCATTTTTTTCCTTGGCCTCCACACAATACACCTTCATTTTCGGCACGACGTCTTTAGCTGTCCTACTTGAATTTTTAATTTCAACTTCACAAAAGCGTACCTCCATATCGGCTGTTCGTTTTTGCTGGCCTTTTCTTTTGTCTCCCGCAATCTTCAAACTGTATGTTCCTGACGCATTACCGGAATTTACTTTGCTGAACAGTTTTCCGCCTTCAGGCAATGTCCGGTTTGATTTTGCCCGTATGAGCAAATGGGTACGGTCATCGGGTACGGTAGCAAATTGTTCGTAAATGTCCCCTTCTCTGTCCTGTACTATTATTACCATGGCAGCTTCTCTCAGATTTTCCTTGGTTGCCTGAGAAGAGGAAAGCCATTTATTTGATTCTTTTTCTTCTATACCAAGCTTCTTGTAGCCATGCCGGTCACGGGTTTGTTTTGGCTCCCTTTCTAATTTCCGGTTAAATAAATGAACATGCCCATAACCATAAGGGAAACAATTAGATGCATCTACTACCAGAGACGGGTGTATCATAAAACCAAGGCCGTTTGTAGCAGCATTTGTTACTCCGATAGAACTATCATGCTTAATACGGTTTTTGTGTTTATACAAATTGATTTCTGAGGTGTCCTGAATACATAAAACCACTTTGCCTTTTACCGCTCTGGCACATCTGTTACTAATACTTTTTATAATCACTTCCTCTGAAGTTCGCTCATTCTCTAAAAAACGATAATTCCCTTTTTGATCAGCATTACTGCCAGAAAACTGACGAATTGAATGAGAACCGCTCCTAAATAAACTACCAATAAAATTATTACCTCTCACATCCAGTCTGCTATCTCCAAAACTTTCTTTAAACGTTTGCTCAAACATAAATAGATTATATATACAAAGCTATTTGATTTGTGTACACACGGTAGGTACAAGTGAGTGACACAACGATGTTGCCCAGGGCTTCTTAGCCCGGGAAAAAAAATATACACTCAATTATGCAACCAGCTCATTTGCAAACACAGCAGCAAAAGCCTGCTCAAAATCTGCCTTGATATCTTCAATATGTTCGATGCCCACACTAATACGCACCTGGTTTTCCAGCACGCCGGATGCGATCTGCTCTTC
>JANMVB010000504.1:0-2774 GCA_031392305.1 Ferruginibacter sp. | reverse complement strand
TTCATACAAATCATTTAAATCAAAAAAATCATAGTTCAGACATTGCCTGGCACAACGTACCCGCCTTGGCTTAAGCTCCCTGGGATAAGTTTCCGGGATACAACGTGTCACTCACTTGTGCAGCATATTTTTGGGGAGTTTTAATTATGTGATGTTGGTTAAAGTTTACACCTTTTGAAAAAGTTGTAAACTTTTATGGGAATACCCTTTCCTTCATGGTCGGTATGCTCACCGACCATTCACATCAAGTATCTTCTCAGTAAAACTAGTTGTGCATCAGCTACCTGTGTTAGCAGTAGGCTTTCTTCCTGTTATTCAAATGTTTGGTTTTGTATAATTTTAAATTCGTTCCAAGTCTTTGCCCAATCGATATATTGTATAGTAGAGTCTTTTGTTACAATTTGGAAAAGGTTCGCAGATACTGATATCGAATTTTGTTCCCTTGTAATTGCTTTTTTAAATTTGGCTATATAAGTATTTATATTAATTCTGTCCCTTGATGTTAATTGTTCTGATAACCCAATTGTTTTTTTTCGATTTTGATTAGGGTCAGTTTCACAGGAAACTGTGTCCTTATAAAATGCTTTCCAAAATGTATTTTCTTTTTTAGTGATTTCGACCTTTTCGATGTGCCCTCCAAATTCTCCGCAGTCTGCAAATTGAGCATATAGAGTTAATGTGTCACCTTGGTTAAGGTTGTCTAACAATGAAGATTTCAAGCTGTCCTGTTTACAGCCAAATATGAATGCAATTAGAAATAAATACTTTAGTTTAAATGAATTCATACTTATATTTTCAAATCGAAGACTGCCCTAAGCTTACTGCTAACACAAATATATAAGATATAAAACACCGCTCATTAAAAAAAATGCGTGTTCACTATCAATTCATTAGTGTTATACATTTTGTATTCTTATATCCCTGTGTGCAAGGCTTTTACTCCGTTACCAATTTTCTTAAAATGAAAGAGGTGGGTTTCAATAGAAGCAAAAGTAAGCGAAAACGCCAACGTCCCCGGCTATGCTAAGGCTCGTTGGGAGATGTTGGCAGGAAGAAATACAAACCAACTTGTGGTAAACATTTTTATAAAATATTAGGAACAAGACTTAAACTGCTTTTCACAAATACCTGTGCAATCTCCAAAATGCTCACCTCCAGTAACTTCTCCGAAAAAACTAGTTGTGCATCAGCCACCATTGTTAGCTGCCGCTTTGACTAATTTAAAATTTTACAGGAATTATTCGCGGAGGTTTTGGCTTTATGAGCCCGCGTGTTTCAAATAATGTATTGCCAGAATTTTCACTTTCTAATTTGCCAAACAATCTTCTTGTTGATAAAATAATCTGCTCTGTTTTTTTATTAATTTCACCGTGTCTTAGGAAAAACAATGTGTCATGAACTGTGTTAATTTTTATTACAAGTTCAGCCCAGTCTTCACCTTTATTTATGACTCTATATTTGTCTGGATTATTCAATATATCAGATTGCCAGGTGACAAATGCACTTACTAACGAGTCAGGTAAAATGCCAAATCGCAATGAATCATTCTTCGAGATAAGGAAAAATTTACTTGAATCTGTACGAAAACTTATAACCTCCTCGTCACTGTCTGTAAAACTAAATTCCAAGCTCCGAAAATTGTATGGGGATTCTTGTTTCTTCAACGGTGACGAACAACTCGCTATCCAAAGTGATAAGTATAAAAAAAACAGGATTCTCATTAATAAAAGATTCGATTTAGACAGATTTCCATAAGTGGCAGCTAACACAAATATATATGATATAAAATACCTCTCATTTAAAAAATGCCTGTTCAGTATCACCACATTAGCGTTATACATTTTGTATTGTTGTTAGTTGCCTTTTTTACCATTCTTTTCCTGCTGACCATTAAATCACCCTTCAGACTATACCCAGAAATATAATGTGGGTAGGCTCCCCACAGGTATACCGCACAAGTGAGTGACACAACGATGTTGACCAGGGCTGCTTCTTTGCCCGGACAAAAAATGTTATTAAGACAGCCCATAACTATTATGCTTAATTGAAATACAAATGCTTACTCCACAAAAAAATATACCACCTGCCCCACCCTTTACGCAAACAAAAAATGATTTATATTTCCATCTTAAATAACTGCTTCATGATTAAAAAAATTAGCTGCTTAATTATACTGTTTTCATTTGTTGCCGGTGTGGGTGCACAACGCAAAAAAGACTCTTCCCTCGCAGACCTCAATAATTATTTTAAGCCCGTCAAGTGGCGGTCCATCGGGCCCTTCAGGGGCGGACGTTCGGTAACTGCTACCGGTGTGCCGGGTAATATTAATTCCTACTATATGGGTACCACCGGCGGCGGACTTTGGAAAACGGATGATATGGGTATTACCTGGGGTAATATCTCTGATGGCTTTTTTAAAACCGGCTCCGTGGGTGCAGTGTCTGTTGCAGAGAGTGACCCTAATATTGTGTATGTGGGTATGGGGGAGCATGCCATTCGGGGTGTGATGACTTCCGGCGGCGATGGTGTGTATAAATCTACCGATGCCGGTAAATCATGGAAGCGGATGGGGCTGGAACTTACACAACATATTGCCCGTGTGGTGGTGCATCCAAAAAATGCGGACATTGTTTTTGTGGCGGCGCAGGGGGCATTGTACAGCAAAGCAAAAGAGCGTGGTATTTATAAATCAACCGATGGTGGCATCACCTGGAAGAATGTTTTGTACGTGGATGATAAAACCGGTTGTGCGGAAATATCGATGGACATGAACA
>JANMVB010000311.1:0-23363 GCA_031392305.1 Ferruginibacter sp. | reverse complement strand
ATAAAGGTTAACAAAAGGTGATGCAAGTTATTTGTATCCAAGTTTGTCCGTCAAAGCTTTGGGCAATTCAGGTAATTTTCTTCTGTCAATTAAGAAGCTGTTTAATTGTGCAATCTCTTTAAATATATAGTGTTTATCCATGGCACCTTTCAGGTAACCGGCACCGGTGCTGCCTCCTGTGCCAATACGGGTACCAATCATTCGCTGCACCATATTGATATGCCTGTTTCGCCAGTTGCCAAGCTGGTTGTCAATTTCCAGCAACGTATCCAATAGCTGAAAAGGCAACTCCAGCATTGGATAGCCCCGGTATAAAAAAATAAATAGCGCTGAGCGGCATGCTTTAGCACTCAACAGCCTCTCCTGATTTATAGATGTTTCATTGAAAATATTTTTGAACAATGCTTCATTATTTTTTTCCGCTTCTGCTAAACTATTTACATAAATATGTTCATAATCATTCCAGAATATTGGTGCATCATAGCTGCCCGAAACCGGCACATAATTTATCCAGTAACTGCTGTCATTTATAAAAGGCATTCGCTCCAGCCAATCATTTAACAGGTCAATAATAGTAGTAGTGTTTTCTGCTTCTTTAATGATGTCCACTTCCTGTTGGTTCAGTTGCGATGTGTAATATTTCCTGCCATGCCGTTGTTCAAATTTAAGGCCCAGCTTTGCTTCCAGTTTTTTAAACTGCCAGCTTTGAAACCCCGAAGCAGGGCGCAGCATATCCCTGAAATCTAAAAAATCCATTGGTGTCATGGTTTCAATTATATCAATTTGCTGTACCAGCACTTTTAAAATAGTAACCACTCTTTTCAGGCGGTGAACAATGGTTTGCAGTTCGGCAGAATTATCATTCAAAGCAGGGCGGCTCATAATTTCAAGCACAGAATCAATTTCAAATTGTATTTGTTTAAACCACAATTCATAAGCTTGGTGAATAATAATAAACAACATTTCATCATGCGCTGGCTCACTGCCATCTTTAAAACTTTCCGGATGTTGAGCATTTAAGATTTTATCCAGTTGCAGGTATTCGCCGTAATGCACTGCCTTATTTTCCATATAATAATTTTACGGGTCAAACTTACGGAATAAAAAATCTATTATAGTGTAAGATGATGATACTGGCCAGTGACAGAAATTCACACTTATATTTTATATTTATTTTGTCATTGTATTTACAAAATAATATTTTGCATTTTGTAAAACTATTGTGCATTCGGAATTGAGCGGACCAAATAATAATTTAGCACGTAAAAATTACTCTCTAACAAATTGATTCTAAAATCTCCTTCAAATGAATCTATCATTATTTAAAGAAAGTTTATCCGGCAACGAACCGCTGAAAACTGTATCAATATATTTAAAAGCCTTATGGCACGATGCTAAAGGCGATTGGGATAAGGCGCATGTGTTGATACAGGATGTTGAAGATAAAAATGCCTCATGGATACATGCATACCTGCATAGAAAAGAAGGGGATACAGGAAACGCAGCCTACTGGTACAGGCGGGCCGGGCAAAATATCAGTAACATTTCTCTTGAGAAGGAATGGGAAGAAATAGTAGCAGCATTAATCTAATTAATCTACTGAACCTCTACCTTATCAGCACCGTACTACCCTTTAATTCAAAACGTTTTCCAGTATCAATATTGGTGTAATGTAATACCCATACATAAGTGCCGGGGTCTTGCGGATTTCCTTTAAAACTTCCATCCCATTTATTCGTCCAGTCTTTTGTTTCAAAAATAAGTTGGCCCACCCGGTTATATACCCTGAATAACAGATCCCTTGCTTTGTAAGCATTGGTAGGATAGAGGAAATCATTTAGCCCGTCATTGTTGGGCGAAAAGCCCTTGGGGATGGCGATATAACAGTTGCCCACCACCCGGATAAAATTGATAGCAGTGTCTGCACAGCCAAAATTATTTTTTACAATTAAACGGATGGGTATATCCCTGATTACATTGGATGAAGGATAAAATTGTGGCGGTGGTGCCTGCAGTGTACTGGTGTTTCCATTACCAAATAACCAGCTCCACGAAGTTACCGGGCCAGTACTGCTGTCGGTGTATATTGCCGGGTCACCGGGGCAAACCACTGCTGTTGAAATAAAAGAAGCTGTCACATTATTGTTCAGCAATATGGTGGCTGTTGCCGTATCACTACAAGTACCGTTGCTTACAATAAGCGTGGCTTGTTTTGTTCCAAAAGTTGGATACACAACTGTGGTATTTTGAGTGGTACGGGTAATGGAATTATCAAAATTCCATAGCCAGTTGTTTACGCCGTTACGGCCATCATGTGTATAGTTTACGGTATCAGCCTTGCACCCAAAATTAATAGCATAATTAAACAAAGCAGAAACTGTGTCGCTTGTAATAAAATTCCGGAACGACCCTGCAGGTGTTTCTACGCCACATTCATTCAATATCGTATTGCCATCAGTACCTCTTTGTAATACAATTTGAAATGCTCCTGCAATTTGTATGGGTGCCGATAATCTTACCTGTACAATATTGGTAACTCCTCCGGCACTGCAAACTCCCACTGCCCCTGCAACTATTACACCGGATGTGCCTGTAATAATAAAATCACTGCCATCTGCTGCAATAGAGTTACAAAGCATGGGGTCTTTAAAAACTAATTCCAATACACCTGGCGCACACGCAATTTTAGAAAGGCTGTCCATCGGTGTGGGTGTTAAAGGAAAAACTGTTACCGGTAATGATTGCCCCGACGGAATACCACGGTTGCAATTATCCAGTAAATTATTACCATCTGTGCCGGTTTCAATTTTCACTGTATAGTTGCCGGGAGGTAATATTCCACCAAGGGTAATAACGATGGAGTCCATATCAAAAGAGTTGGTACAATCAATGCCTGCGGCCCCAATAATGGGGGCAATGGCCGGTGAAATACTAAAATCACTTCCATCAGCGGCAATGCTGCTGCACTTCATTTTTTTATTAAGCTTTACTGAAATTTTTGTGCCATCGCAGGCTGCCCTTGCCCTCAATAAATTTGGATTTACCGGATCTGTAATACTAGCGCTGCCACCACCAAACGATAACGAATAGCCGCTTTGCGAATTGCTGAAATGACTTACCAGTAATAAATAAGTATGCCCTTGTACAAGGGTAGGCATCATACTAAATCTTGGTACGCCGTACCCATCACATCTTACCAGATTGGTGCCGGTAAAGTCAGCGCCTGTAAGCCCTCCATCGCCACTCCAGTTGCAGGCAACAAACAGCGAAGCATCTGTATATACATCATCCGGATTGCGGTTGGTTACATCAAAAAGCTGCCAGTCGTAATCATCGGTAATGATATTGGGCGTTATTACAAAACTTAACGTGCCCGCAGTAAAACAGGTAAATTTATACCAGTAAGGATTTTTATCTGGAATGGGTATTGTACAGGGAGTCCGCAAAAACCTGCCGCCACAAATGTCAACTGAAGAAATGCTAAAAGTATCCGTTCCACAAACCGGAAATGCAGTACCGGGATTTTGACCAAGAGTAGTGCAAAGATTTTGTGCAGATACATTGCGTAAAACAAAAAGCAGCAGTATAAACAGTATCGATTTTTTATTCAACATAGATATAGGTAAAGTTATAATAAGGATGCTTTAATTTATCATTCTGCTGTAAGTGTTAATATTTTAGCAGTGCTATTTTTCTTGACTAAAATAATAATTTCAAATCACAGGTTTCAAAATTCGGGCACCCTCTTATTTTTATTTTTTGTCCCGGTATTAAAGCCCTGATTTAACATCGTTGCGTCGCACACTTGTACTGAATCCCAATTGGCAGCTTTAATTGCGTTTTATATTTAATGGATCAAATGCTTTCGTTCCATAGCGACATAATATCGGTAGATAATATAAAACATCTCTTTAAAAGTCCTGTAGGGACGTAATAGCCTTTCAATTGAAATAAATTATTACACTTTGTCCCGGCTGGGTTTTCACCGCATACTGAGCAAAATGAAAAACTTCACCCGTGAAACCCCCACGTAGAAAATAGCTGCCAACATTTTGCCAACTACTTTGAACCACTTTGCCCTTGTGCTCCAAATGTTATTACCCTACTTACCTTTACTGGAACTATAATTGCCATTTGCAATGGTATCAGTGCAGGCTTTTACAATGGTAACATTTCCTTTATTAGCCCCATCTTCTAAAGGGATAATATTCGGTTTAATTTAAAACGCAATTAAAGATCCCAATTGGTATGCGGTACAAGAGGGCGATGCAAGGATGTTGCCCATTGCTTCACAGCATGGACAAAAAAATTTTATTCACTAATTTATGCGTTACGAACTATATGTATAAGGCCGGTAATAAAAAGGCGAAACCCATTACTGAGCTTCGCCTTTTTTAAAAAATAAAATGCAGGTTTTATTGTGTTGCTGCAAATTCTCTGCGGATAATATTTAATGCGCCGCCTGCTTTAAACCATTCTATTTGTTGCTCATTATAAGTATGGTTAACCTGGATGGTTTCCACGTTGCCATCTGCATGGTTTAATACCAGTTGCAAAGGATTATTTGGCGCAAAATCAATCAATCTTTCAATGTCAATCGTGTCATCTTCCAGTATTTTGTCGTAGTCTTCTTTGTTGGCAAAAGTTAGGCCGAGCATGCCTTGCTTTTTCAAATTGGTTTCGTGTATACGTGCAAAAGATTTTACCAGCACGGCACGTACCCCAAGATGCCGGGGTTCCATCGCAGCATGTTCCCTTGATGAACCTTCACCATAATTTTCGTCCCCAACAACAATGGTACCGATACCTGCAGCTTTATATGCCCGCTGGGTATTAGGCACCGTGCCATATATACCGGTTAACTGATTTTTTACTGAATCAGTTTTGTCGTTAAAATAATTGATAGCTCCTATCAGCATGTTGTTGCTGATATTATCAAGGTGCCCACGAAATTTAAGCCAGGGACCAGCCATAGATATATGATCAGTAGTACATTTACCTTTTGCTCTTATCAATAATTTTAAACCGATAAGGTTTGTGCCTTCCCAGGCTGCAAATGGGTCTAATAACTGTAACCGTTTACTGGCTGGTGAAACCAATACCTGTACACCGCTTCCATCTTCTGCGGGTGCCTGGAAACCTGCATCTTCCACATCAAATCCCCTGGGAGGTAATTCAAATCCGCTTGGCGCATTGAGCATTACCTGCTCGCCTTTATCATTGGTAAGGGTATCAGTTAGAGGATTGAAGGAAAGATCTCCTGCAATTGCCATGGCAGTAACAATTTCGGGACTGCCTACAAAAGCAAAGGTGTTGGGGTTGCCATCTGCCCGCTTGGCAAAATTCCGGTTAAAGGAATGTACAATTGTATTTTTTTCTGCTTTTTCTGCACCTACCCTTGCCCACATACCTATACAAGGGCCGCAGGCATTGGCAAAAACTGTAGCACCAATTTTATCAAACACTCCTAAAAATCCATCTCTTTCAATGGTATAACGAACCTGCTCACTACCTGGTGTAATGGTAAATTCTGATTGAAGTTTTAATCCTTTATCAGAAACCTGCTGAGCTAAACTTACTGCCCTGCTGATATCTTCATACGATGAATTAGTGCAACTTCCAATTAATCCAACTTCTATTTTGGTAGGCCAGCCATTAGCCGCTGCGGCAGCCTTCATTTGTGAAATTGGCGTTGCAAGGTCAGGTGTAAACGGGCCATTTAAATGTGGCTCTAAAGTATCGAGGTTGATTTCAATTACCTGGTCAAAATACAATTCGGGATTGGCATACACTTCTGTGTCGCCGGTAAGGTGGGAAGCAACTGCATCTGCTGCTGTTGCTATTTCTGCTCTGCCGGTTGCATTGAGGTAGCGGCTCATGCTTTCATCATATCCAAATGTTGAAGTAGTAGCCCCGATTTCTGCACCCATATTGCAAATAGTGCCCTTACCGGTACAACTCATGCTGGTGGCTCCTTCACCAAAATATTCCACTACAGCGCCTGTACCACCTTTTACGGTAAGTATTCCGGCAACTTTTAGTATTACATCTTTGGGAGCAGTCCAGCCACTTAATTTACCTGTTAGTTTTACACCAATTAATTTAGGCATTTTCAATTCCCATGCAAGCCCTGCCATTACATCACAGGCATCTGCCCCACCCACACCTATCGCAATCATTCCTAATCCGCCTGCATTTACAGTATGGCTATCAGTTCCTATCATCATACCACCCGGAAAAGCATAGTTTTCCAATACCACCTGGTGAATAATTCCTGCACCTGGCTTCCAAAAACCTATGCCATATTTATTGCTTACTGAGGCAAGGAAATCATATACCTCACTGCTTTCGTGTACTGCCCTATCAAGGTCAGTTTTACTATTAACTTTTGCTTCTATTAAATGATCACAATGCACTGTACTCGGCACTGCTACTTTTGTTCGGCCGCTTTGCATAAACTGCAGCAGGGCCATCTGAGCGGTGGCATCCTGCATGGCTACCCTGTCAGGTGCAAAGTCAACATAACTTTTTCCTCTTTCATAAGCTGTGGTAGCTTCTCCCTGCCAAAGGTGGGCATACAAAATTTTTTCGGTAAGGGTTAAGGGTTTGCCAACAGCTTTTCTGGCTGCATCAATGCGTGGGCCAAAATTGGCATAAACCCGTTTAATCATTTCAATGTCGAAGGCCATGTTTTATAATTTGTAAATTAAAAAATAGGTCAATTTGAAAATAAAATTAGTTGGAATTGCAGATCGAATATTGGTTGGATAATTTTCAGATTTGCAAATTTTCACATTTTCTAATTGATTACCGGTGAAATTACAAAAAATCAATTACGCTTCCGGAGAAAATGCTATTTTAAGAGGGCAATTAATCATGAATAAACTGTAAATTGGCATTATTAAAAACTGAATGCCTGCCTGGGTTCAAATTTTCTGTCGCAGTTTTATATAGCACTTTATATAATTGTTTTAAGTTGAAAAGGGTTTAAAGCAATTCTTGGCATTTTGATTGTAGTGCAATACTTGATTTATTAAAAATGAAATAGTCACCATGAATAATTTTAAATATTTTATTGAATGGCATGTTTTTGGGGTTTGCGCTGCCATTGGTGACCGCCTGGGTATCGCTACTTCTACTATCAGAAAAAATTTTATTTATATCTCCTTTATAACAATGGGCTCACCGGTTATCATTTATTTATTTCTTGCTTTCTGGATGAATATTAAAAGGTACATACTGAATGCCCGGCGCAATCCTTTAAAATATCTTTAATCAGCTTTCACTTCCCTTTATTAAAAATTGTAATTTCTCTAATGCATGTTGGTTGTATAATCATTTTGAATTTTTTTATAGAGATAAATACAGACACATTATATTTTCTAAAAGTTTTACCAGGTGATTTGACAATTAATAATTTCTTATTGGGTCATTGCTGGAAATATTTCTGCAACTAGAATTTTTCAATTCTTTGTAAAGATTTTTTATAGTTGCACTATATACTTAGCAACGGGAAAAAAAGTCAATACATTTTTTTGTCCATGCTGAAAAGCAATGAGCAGCATCCTTGCATCGCCCTCTTTTACTCCATACCAATTGGGATCTTTAATTATGTTATGAATTAAAAAACAGGGCTTTATATTTCGTTATCAAACAAAATAAAATTCACTAATTTACCCGTTGTACAGTACAAGTTTAAACATTACATCGTCTTCCTTCTCTAAAATTAGCCATTAAAAGTAAATGACTTTTACGATTAGCCATCTACCTGCTTTAGGCATTCATAATTAGATTACCATATTAACTTTGCCCTTAACAATCTTATTGTTCCCCGCTTTATTATCACCTATATTCTTTGGATAATTACCTTACACTTTTTTATGGTATGAGTTTATGAATCCCGATTTATTCGGGATTTTTTTATATCAATATAATATTAGAATGTTCTCCTTTTATGGATAATTTATTCTCACTATGTAATTCCGACAATTCTAAATTTGAATCATGCTGACATAAAAATTAATTGCAGCATAATAAATAAATTGGTGTTTAATTTTTGAGTAACATTCAGGATTAATTTAATTAAAATTTTAGTGGGCCGTGCAGTTAATGAATTTCTGCTGAACTTATAACCATACAGGGTACAAATCAAAAAATAATTATACAATTTTGTGAATAATAAGTATTACCAGCTATGATAAACAACTTTAAATTGAAATTTTTAAAACTTGCCTTTAAATTATTTCATTAAAATTTTTCAAAAAGGATTTTAATATCCGGATATTGAAGATGAGGGGAAAAATTAGGTAAAATAGTATCAAAAAAGTGAGCAAATGAATTGCCTGATACTTTAATTAAACTATACGCATCCTTCTTTGAATTCTTTTTAATCTTATTTCTTTCGGGTTTGATCAATATAAAAATTAACTGTTATCAGATAAAATAGTATTATTTAAATACCAATGTTAAATTTAACTTTGACCTTCCAAAATAACGGTGCTTAAATACTTTATAGAGTTAAAATGAACCATCAAAACGAATGCTATGCAACTACAGATTACCATTTTTATAGTCAGTGTAAAATTTTAATTTTTCTTTTTTGAAATCGGATGTAGAATAATATTTCCATCACTTTAACCTTTAAGATTTTTAATAACATGGGATTAAATAAAATTAGCCCAGTTTAGATAGTTATGCCATTCTTATACTTCTGAAAGGAGTTTTTATTCAAATTAATTAAATGCTACTATGCGTTTTAAATTTTAAACCAATAATGATATTGCGTATGAAAAAAATTAAGTTATCAGTAAATTTCAGGCCCCTTTTCCTCCTGGCAATTATTTACAGTTTCCTAACGGGTAGTGCCGTCATTGCACAAACAGTTGAACGTAAAATAAGCGGAAAGATTTTATCGGCTGCCGGCAAATCACTTGAAGCCGCATCAGTTATTAATAAGCGGACCAACGTTGGAACTTACACCGATAATACCGGTGCCTTTTCCATACAGGGCCAAAAAGGTGATGTACTTATAATAAGTTATGTAGGTTATCAACGAAAAGAAGTAAAAATTGGCAATGGCGATATTATTAATGTTACAATAACAGAAGATTTAGCAAGATTGGATGACGTGGTAGTTATTGGATATGGCAAATCAAGAAAGGTTAACCTTACGAGTGCTCAAACAACTGTGTCTGCAAAGGATATGGAGAAAACGGTTAATACAACTATTGAGCAGGCAATACAAGGTAGAGCTGCCGGTGTATATGTTACTCAAAATTCCGGGCAGCCGGGTGGGGGCATGTCTGTGGTAATCCGTGGTGTAAGTACTATTAACGGAACTACAGAACCTTTATATGTTATTGATGGAGTGCAAATACAACCGAGTCCGGTTTCATTTGGCGCACAAAGTTCTTCTAATCCTTTGTCTGGCCTAAACCCTGCTGACATTGATGATATTCAAATCTTACAAGGGCCTTCTGCAACTGCTATATTTGGAACCAGGGGTGCAAACGGAGTATTATTAATAACTACAAAACGCGGTAAAGCAGGCGAAGCGAAGATTAACTATGGTTTACAGTACACCATTCAAACTCCTCCCAAAAAGTTGGAAGTAATGAATTTACAACAGTATGCCCAAATGGTAAAAGAATTTCATGTAATTCAAGGCGGCCAAACTCCCACTGAATTTTTAGATCCTAGTTTGTTGGGTGAAGGAACTGACTGGCAAAAGGAATTGTTTAGAAATACTCCTATGAGCAAGCACCAGCTTAGTATCAGTGGTGGAAATGATAAGAGCACTTATTATATGTCTGGTGAATATCTGGATCAAAAAGGTGTTGCAATAGGTTCCGGATTTAAGAGATATGGCTTCCGTATCAATGCGGATAATAAAATAAGGGATTGGGCCACAATTGGGGTGAATTTAGCTTTCAATCAAATCAATGAAAATCTTACCACCAGCCAGGAAAATGTGATATCAGACGCATTACAATTAACGCCACAGGTACCGGTAAAAAACCTTGATGGATCCTGGGGTGGTGGTGATTTAGTGAATGGAGCTAATCAGTTTGCCCCAGTAAACCCAATAGCAATTGCTAATCTAAAAACCAATAATAATGTAAGGAGAGAAGTGTTTGGCGGTTTAAACCTTGCTGTGAAACTAACAAAGGATTTAACCTTCCGCACATCATTTAATACAAATATCGGGTACTCAAATTCCATCTACTACCAACCAACATACGCTATCGGATGGGCAAGAAATGTGACCGCATCTTTAAATGACGGATCAACCAGGAGTACTTATTGGAATTTAAACGAACTCTTAGAGTATAACAAACAATGGAGGAAACACAATATTGGTTTAATGGCAAGTCACGAATCACAGGCAGGTAGTTGGAAATCTGTTAACTCAAGTACTACTGGCTTCTTGACCAATGACATTTTCGATAATGCTGCAGGTGACCCAACAACTGCAAGTATTCAAAGTAATTCGAATAACTGGGCTATTGAATCATACCTGGGAAGATTAAGTTACAATTTCGATAACAGGTACTTTCTTGTGAGTACATACAGAAGAGATGGTTCTTCATTTTTTGGGGCTGAAAATAAATGGGGAACATTTCCGTCAATATCTGCTGCGTGGCGCATTTCACAGGAGAAGTTTTTTAAAGTTCCCTTCATTAATGAGCTTAAAGTAAGGTTTGAAAAAGGAATTACTGGTAACCGTGGTTACACCGCAGGTATTTATTCACCATTAGGGACTGGCGCAACACCAACCGGTACAGGTTTCTTACCATCAAGGGTTGGAAATCCTAAAACGCAATGGGAAGAAACCAATGCGGATAATGTGGGATTAAACATGGGATTATTTAAAAACAGGATACAGGTTGAATTTGATTATTATGTAAAAAATACAAACAATCTTTTATTAGATGCACCACTTCCCTGGTATATGGGTACAAATGGAACGGGTGCTCCATCCTCACCTGTTATTAACCTCGGTTCTATGCAAACAAAGGGATGGAGTATCTCTTTAAATACCAGCAATATTGTTCAAAAAGATTTTAAATGGGAGACAAATTTTAACTTGTCTGTTTTTGAAACGAAAGTTACTAAGTTTAATTCCGATACAAGATTCGTAAGTCGTACCTCATGGTGGCTGAATGACTGGACACAACGTGCTGCTGTTGGTCAAGCCCCCTGGATGTTCAGGGGCTATATTGAGGAGGGATTGTTCCAGTCTATATCTGAAATAGAAAAAAGTGCCGTTCCTGTTGATAACCAGGGAAAGCGATTACCAACTGAACAAGCTAATGGTATTTGGGTAGGTGATGTAAAATTTAAAGACATAAGTGGGCCTGCAGGAGTACCTGATGGAATTATAGATACTTATGACGAAACTTATATTGGTAATCCATGGCCGAAAATGTTTGCAGGACTTACAAATACGTTTTCGTATAAAGGTTTTGATTTAAGCATATTACTCACCGGCACTTTTGGTAATGATATTTATAATTACCTCGCCAAGCAAAATACCAATGCTAACAATATTAATATCAGCAGAAATTTATTGATTGAAGCGATGGATTACGCTAAACCAATGATCAACGCACAGGGTGAAGTAGTATTGGCAAACCCAAACACAAATGTAGCAAGGCTTTCTTACGGGCCTAATGGTAATTATACCCGCCCTACAAACAAATGGGTTGAAGATGGTTCTTTTGTAAGGATAAAGAATATTTCATTATCCTATAGCATTCCCAACACCTTAATTTCAAAGCAAAAAATAATAAAAGGAATAAGGCTTACCGTTGGGGCTCAGAATGTGGCAACATTTACTAATTATTCAGGATTTGATCCGGAAGTTGGGGCTTATGTTGGCAGAGATTCTAGTCCGGGAAACCAGGCAATTGGCCTCGACTTTGGCCGTTACCCGTTAACCCCTATTTATACATTTAATTTGGGTGTAAACTTTTAAACAACTCAAGATGAAAATTATGAAAAATAAATATTTTTGGTTAAGCGCATTGCTACCACTTGCAATGATGATGGGTTGCTCTAAAAACTTTTTGGAAAAACCACCCATTGATACTATCGTTGATGCCAGTTTCTATAAAACAGACGAACAGGTGTTGGCAAGTACTGGATTGTTATACAGTAAAGTTTGGTTTGATTATAATGACAAAGCATCTTATAACCTGGGAGACTTTAGGGCAGGCACAGCTTACTCAGCTTATAATGACAGGGGTAACGTATTATTTAACACCACTGGAAATACTCCTGAAAATGGTTCATCCTGGCGCTCATTCTTTATCGTTGTAAGCCAGTCTAATCTTGCAATTATTAATATTAATAAATATGCAGGTGCAGGCGTTTCTCCGGCAGTTAAGAAAATGGCCATTGCAGAAGCAAGGTTTATGAGGGCACTAGCTTACCGTTTTTTAGTGATGAATTGGGGACCGGTACCCATTATAGAAAACAACCTTGAGTTGCTGGCAGATACTTCAATCAGCAGAAATACTGAAAAAAGTGTTTGGAGATTTATTACAAAAGAAATGCGTGCAGTGGCCGAAGACCTTCCACTCACCCCAATAAAGCCCGGAAGATTAACAAAATGGGCTGCTGAAGGAATGCTTGCCCGTTTTTATCTTACCAGGGCTGGGGTTGAATCAAATGGTTCAGGAACAAGAGACCAGATTTTTTTGGATAGTGCAAAATATTATTCAGACAGGGTTATTAAAAATAGCGGGGCATCTTTATTGAAAAATTATGCTGATCTTTTTCTGTTTCCTTATGATAACAATGCGGAATCACTTTTTTCTTTGCAATGGGTATATTCTCCCGGAGCATGGGGCACACAAAACTCTACTCCGGCCTACCTTGCCTACAGTCCGGATATTGCAAATGGAGATGGTTGGGGAGGTGATAAAGGTGCAACTTTTTGGATGATTTCTCAATATGAAGGTATCACGGCATCTCCAAGAGGAGATACGCTAAAAGGCAGAACAGTTGACCAAAGGCTTAAAGCAAGCTTTATGCTACCTGGCACCCGTTATGATGAAATAACTCAAACAATACCCGGTGGTACACAAAAGCTAATAGTTCCTGCAAATGCTTCTACAGGTAATGATGGAAATTTTGTAAGTATAAAAAAGTATGTAACTGGTAAAGCGGTGGACGTTGGCGGACAGGCTGCTCAACAATTTTACGGTCACGATACATACATGATGAGGCTGGCAGAAATGTACCTTATTTACGCAGAAGCAACCTTAGGTAATAGTGCATCAACAACTGATGCAACCGCTTTACAATATTTTAATAAAGTACACATGAGGGCAGGTTTACCGGAGTTTATTGTTCCATTAACCATCGATGCAATTTTAAAAGAAAGATTTATAGAATTTCCTATTGAGGGTATGGCGTGGTACGATTTGGTAAGTTTACACTATTATGATAAAGCTAAAGCTTACTCTATATTAAATTCTCAGGACAGGGGTTTATTCGCTACCATTCCTGATAAATT
The DNA here is from genome assembly GCA_031392305.1 of Ferruginibacter sp. Classification (GTDB taxonomy): domain Bacteria; phylum Bacteroidota; class Bacteroidia; order Chitinophagales; family Chitinophagaceae; genus Ferruginibacter. The sequence continues at coordinate 9,841 of JANMVB010000311.1, read as the reverse complement.
CCCGGACCCTACAAGCTGGACGTTTATCAAAACTGTATGGGCAACTACTGATAGAAAAATAAATGCCAATGATGGTAACTTCTTATTACCTATACCATCGGCTGAACTTAGCCAGGCACCTAACCTGCTTAAACCACCGGTAGATTATTAATTTATAAATAATGCAAAAACAATTGTTTTTTTAAATACATAGCAATATGAAAAAGATATATAAATCAATAATGCTCTTTACTATGGCAATTGCTGTAGCTGGAATTTATTCTTCCTGTAAAAAAGATGCTGATCTTCCTAATAATGGTGTGCCCCGGATCAGGTATGTACGTATTACAGATCCAGTATCCGCTGATTCGCTGCTTGTTGGTGCCTACCAGGGTAACCTCATCGCAATCGTTGGAGAAAATTTACAAAATACCCAGGAAGTTTGGTTCAATGATCAAAAGGCTGTTTTAACGCCAACCTATATTACAAATACCAGCATCCTTGTAAGTGTACCAGCACTTATTCCAAAATCAATTAATAATAAATTGAAACTCTATTTTGCCGGGGGTGATTCTTTGCTCTACGATTTTGAAGTGCAAATAAGTGAGCCACTTATTTTGGGTATGAACAGTGAGTATGTACTTACCGGGCAGGAAGCTACAATAAGAGGGGATTATTTTTATGACCCAGTTACGGTAACTTTTACAGGTGGTGTTACTGGTGAAATTACTTCCTTAACTGATAAGATTATTAAGGTAAGGGTACCTGTTGGTGCCGAACCAGGACAGATCACCATTAAAACAAATTTTGGTGAAACGAAATCTGACTTTTGGTTTAGGGATAATAGGAATATATTTTTAAGCAGTGACCCTTTTACCGGATGGTGGAATGCAGCCTATGTTGTAACCAATCCGGGACCAGCAGATCCCCCTGCAATCAACGGAAATTATATTCGGGTAAAAAAAGCCATTGGCGCCTGGGCCTGGACAGAAGTGGCGGGTGGACCAGCCAGTGCAATGGGTGCAATCAGCAAGAATGTACCTGATGCAGCAATTCTTAAACCTTCTGATTATAATTTAAAGTTTGAAGTAAACACCCTAAAGCCTTACAATAACAATGTACTTAAAATAAACGTAGGGATACTTTCAGAAAACAACAATGCATATCAATGGCTGCCCCCTTACGATACCAAAGGGGTATGGCAAACAGTAACTATTCCTTTTGAAGATATAGCAAGCAGTTACGGCAGTCCGCTCGTTGTTAGTCCTGATGGATATTGGACAAGGCTACTTTTCCATGGCGGCGGCGATTTAGATGCAGATATATCCTTTGATAATTTTAGGGTAGTACCAAAAATCATCAAAAAATAAGCTTGCATATTTGAAAACGTAGTTAAAATAATAAACCAATGATAAAAAAAATATATAACGCAAAGCTACTTTCACTCATTGCGATGATAATGGCACTTGGGTTTGTAAGCTCCTGCAAAAAAGATTCTATTGTAAACTCAGGAAAAGTTGAATTGCTTAGTTTTGGCCCAACTGGTGCCAAGCATGGTGAAAAAATTATTTTTATAGGCAACAACCTTAATAAAGTAACTGAGATAGTTTTGAATGGTGCAAATGTGCTTGCTTCTGCATTTACTGAGCAAACTTCAGAAACAATTTCATTCATGATTCCTGCATCTACTGAAGAAGGGTTTGCTATTCTTAAAACACCCGAAGGTGATATTACTTCAAAGACCAAAATAAATTTTGAAGTGCCTGTTAAAATCACTTCGATGACCAGGCAAGCCCGTCCGGGTGAAAACATTACCATTAAGGGTGAATTTATTAGCTGGATTACACAGGTTACGTTTACGGCAGATTTAGCTGAAACCACCTTTGTGAGTAAAACTTTAAATGAATTGGTGGTAAAAGTTCCGGCCAATGCAAAAACCGGAACGTTATTCATCTCAACACGTGGTACAGAGCCACTGGTTTTTGAAACCGATAGTATATTGATTGTAACGCTTCCTTCCATTACAAATATGGCCCCAAATCCGGTGCTGCATGCAACTAACCTTACTATTACCGGTACAAATCTCGATTTGACAAAGCAAATACTATTTAATGGTGTTGCCACTCCGGTAACAAGTTTTATCAGCCAAACGCCTACGCAGATAGTAGTTAAAATACCCGGAGATACAAAAAAGGGCAAAATCAAATTAGTCGCAGCTTCAATGGTTTCTGTAGAATCAGCTAACGAATTAGATGTAGTGCTGCCCACAATTGGTTCAATATCTCCTAACCCGGTTGACCCCTTAGCCAATATTACAATTACAGGTACAAATCTCGATCTAGTAACCGGCGTATCTTTTACCGGAATTACAAACCCTGTTAAAACTTTTGTAAGCCAATCTGCCACAAGCCTGGTAGTACAGGTGCCCACCGGCACATTAAAGGGCAATGTAATTTTATCAGTGTTGAATTCATCGTTAACCGTGGTTTCTACACAGGTGTTGGATTTGATTGGAGGATTGCCACCGCTTGCTCCTTTTGCTTATGCAATGTACACTGATGGGCTTCAAAATGGTTTCCAGGATTGGTCATGGGCAGGCCGTGATTTTAATAGTACCGCGTTAGTGCGTGAAGGGACCAAATCTATAAAAGCCACTTATGGTACCGGCGGTTATGAGGGTATAACTTTTCACAATGATGGTGGCCCGGCAACTGCTCCCTATACTAAGTTTGAATTTTCAGTATATGGCACGGCTGGTACAGGCGGCAAAAAATTAAATGTTATTTATAATGGAAGCAACTGGGGTGCACCTTACCAGGTAACAATATTAGCTGGTGAGTGGGTAACGTTCAGCATCAACCTTTCAGATATGGGTAACCCAACTCCATTAAAGGAGATTGTTCTTCAGTCTGCCGGTTGGAGTGGTGTAATACATATCGACCATGTTGGTTTAAGATAAAATTATCCAGTATTTTAATTTTATAAGTTTCCGGTGTTTCAAAATGTTTTGAAACACCGGATTTTTTTATTCGAAGATTTCATGCTTCCACTATAAAAGTATTTTGTTGTCCGGGCCGTGAAGCATCGGTCAACATCGTTGCATCGCCCTCTTGTACGTAATACCAATGTGGAACTTTACCCACACAATAGATTGACTTACTACAAAAATGGTTTATTGTAATCTTCATTTAATTAGAAAAAATTATACTACTAAAAATTAAAAATCCGGTGGATTATTATGTTTCCGATATTTGCAATGAACTACAATTGGAATATTGAAATTATCTTGCTCAAATAACATCAAATTGATTTATTACTACACCATGCACCTTTTACATATAGCACAGAATTTTTTTACAAATTTTAAATTATATGGTTCATATAATGTGGGTAAAGCTCCACATAGGTATGCGGTACAAGGGAGTGACACAACGATGCTGATTGAAATACAAATGCCGGTAAAAATAATTTTTTAATTGAAATCATTTTAATAAAACACTTTAACACTTGCAAATAAATAACACCTGTCAAATTATGAAAAACCTGCTCTTATGCTCGATTGTTTTGCTAACAATTTCCTGCTCTCAAAAACGCTCCGGCGACACACCAAAAATTTTGGTTTTTAGTAAAACGGTCGGCTACCATCATGAATCTATTGCTGAAGGAAATGTGGCCATTCAAAAATTGGGTACTCTTCATAAATTTGTTGCAGACACAACCACTGATGCAGCAATGTTTAACGAAGACAGTTTAAAAAATTATGCTGCCGTGGTTTTTTTAAGCACCACAGGAAACGTACTGGACAATTACCAGGAAGCAGCGCTGGAACGCTACATACAGGCTGGTGGCGGCTTTATGGGTATTCATGCTGCAACTGATACCGAATACGACTGGGGCTGGTACGGCCGCATGGTGGGCGGGTATTTTTTAGATCATCCCGGAATTCATGATACTTTCCCGAATGTACAGGCGGGAGTATTGAACATTGTGGATGCAGGTAATATTGCTACAAAGCATCTGCCAAAGCAATGGAAAAAAACAGACGAGTTTTACAGTTTTAAAAAGCTGAATAAAGATGTAAAAGTGCTGATGACGATTGATGAGAAAAGTTATAATGGCGGAAAAAACGGTGACAATCACCCCATGGCCTGGTACCATGAGTACGATGGTGGCAGGGCTTTTTATACCGAGCTGGGTCATACCAAAGAATCATTTAGTGACGAGCCCTACCTGCAACATATTTTAGGCGGAATTCAATATGCAATCGGCGACAACAAAGAATTGGATTACGAAAAATCAACCACTCAAATTCCTCCGGACGAAAACAGGTTTTCGAAAACACAACTTTCGCAGGGAGAGTTTTTTGAGCCTACAGAAATGACCATACTGCCCAATTTTGATGTGATGGTTATTCAACGCAGGGGAGAGGTAATGCTTTTTAAGGATAAAACCAAACAGGTAAAACAGGTTGGCTTTTTTGATGTGTATTATAAAACTTCTACAAAAGGGGTAAATGCGGAAGAAGGAATGCTTGGCCTGGCGAAAGACCCCAACTTTGCAAAAAATAATTACGTATTTATTTATTACAGTCCCATTGATAGCTCCGTAAATCGTTTATCCAGATTTACTTTTAAAAATGATACGCTTGATAAGGCGACAGAAAAAGTAATACTCGAAGTAAAATCGCAGCGTGAAATTTGTTGCCATACCGGTGGCTCCATTGCCTTTGGACCAGATGGATTATTGTATGTATCATCCGGCGATAACTCAACACCTTTTGATGAAAAAGGGGCAAAGTTTGTAAACAGCGGTTTTGCTCCGCTAAACGATTTGCCCGGCCATCAGCAATATGATGCAAGACGATCATCTGCCAATACCAACGATCTGCGTGGAAAAATTATGCGCATAAAAGTGAAGGAAGATGGTAGTTATGAAATTCCGGAAGGCAACCTGTTTGCAAAAGGCACCGCTAACACAAGGCCCGAAATTTACACCATGGGCCACCGCAATCCATATCGTATTTCAGTAGATCAGAAAAACAGTTATTTATATTGGGGCGAAGTTGGCCCTGATGCATCCAATGACAGCCTTGAAACCCGTGGTCCAAAAGGTTACGATGAATTAAACCAGGCACGCAAACCAGGATTTTTTGGCTGGCCGCTAGTGATCGGTGACAATTATCCGTATCACCAGTTTGATTATGCAACCGGAAAAAGTGGCCCGAGCTTCGATGCTGATAAACCAATCAATGAGTCAAAAAATAATACTGGTTTGCAGGAATTACCTGCTGTAGCAGCACCATTTATTTGGTACCCTTATGGTAATTCTCCTGATTTTCCACAGTTAGGTACCGGTGGAAGAAATGCCATGGCTGGCCCGGTATATTACACCGATATGTTTCCAAAAGAAACCAGGTTGCCGGATTACTACAATGGCAAACTGCTTATTTACGATTGGATGCGTGGATGGATAAAAGCAGTTAGTTTATTACCGAATGGTGATTTTAATAAAATGGAACCTTTCTTTAATTCGCTGAAAGTAAACGCACTCATTGATATGGAAGTAGCCCCCGATGGAAGGCTATACCTGCTTGAATATGGCAATGGCTGGTTTACAAAAAATGCAGACGCAGGCTTAGCCAGGATAGAATTTAACAGTGGCAACAGGCCACCGTTAATTACTGCTGTTAAAGGTGATAAAAGCTCAGGTGTATTACCACTTTCCATTAAAGTTACCGCAACTGTTAGCGATCCTGAAAAAGATAAAGTGACTTATATATGGGACCTGGGAAATGGCACAACAAAGGAAACAGCTACACCTGACATTGAATATTCTTATACTACGCCGGGAGATTACAAGATTACTTTGGAAGCAAAAGACGATAAGGGTGCATCATCAAAAAGCAATACCGTAAGTGTGTATGCAGGCAATGAAACTCCTATTGTCTCTATAGAATTATCAGGCGGTAACAAGTCGTTTTATTTACCGGGTGCACCACTTAACTATGCAGTAACCGTGAGCGATAAAACTGATACCGCAAAAATTGACCCGGCCAATCTTTTTATCTCTGCAGATTATGTAGAAGGTTACGATAAAGCAGCATCTGCATCCGGCCACCAGCAGGGGCTTGCAAATATTGAAGGCAAAAACCTTATACTCACCATGGATTGCAAAAGCTGCCACAAAGAGAATGATAAATCTGTAGGTCCTTCTTATATGCAGGTGTCGCAGAAATACATCAAAGACCCCAATGCTATGAGTTACCTCACACAAAAAATCATAAAAGGTGGTAGTGGTGTTTGGGGCGAAGTTGCCATGGCAGCGCATCCTACACTTTCGCAGTCAGATGCCAAACAAATGGTAACCTGGATAATGTCGCTGGGTAATACAACAGCACTCAAAAAATCATTGCCGCCTACAGGTACCATTGTTCCGGATGCAACTCAAAAACCTGCAAGTGCCCTTGTTTTATCTGCAAGTTATACTGATAAAGGAGGTAATAATAGCAGGGCATTAACCGGCAGCAGTGCAGTTTCTTTGCGGAGTAATACGCTGTTTTTTACCGGTAAGGAAAAAGCGCAGGGCTTTACAACTTATAGAAGTGGAGGGGCAAATATTCGTGTGTTTCCAGCAGCAGATGGTTGGGTTGCATTGGATAGTATCGACCTAACAGGCGTGCGTGCTGTTACCCTTAGCAGTGGCTGGAGGGATGCACCTACTAAACCCTTAATGTTTGAAATAAGATTAGATGCACCCGATGGTAAACTGTTAGGAAAGGGAACTATGCCGGTAGCCAAAAAAGGGCAGCAAGCAGGCGATGCAATGGTACCAATTGAGCCTGTTGCAGATGGAAAATTTCATGCAGTGTATATAATGTACAAAGCACAAGAACCAGTGCAGGGTGGAGTTCGCTCAGTAAAGTTTAGTTCAAAATAATTATTTTACAAGCAGTGGAGTTTCATAGCAGCATCGTTGTGTCACTCCCTTGTACGTCATACCAATGTGGAACTTACTCACGTTGTAATTATACATAGTATTCTTTTCTTTTTTATAAAAGTAAAAATGCGGAGTATTGAGCTTTTGACATAAAGCAGATGAAGCCAAATAAAGATATTAAACTGTTTGGTACACATAAAGTTTATTAAAGTTATAAAGCACCACCTCCTCTCCTTTGGAGAGGAGGAAGGGTAGTGAGGTCACCCAAAATGGGTTTTTAAAATTCAAATTTATCAATGGAAAATAATATGATCAGTAGAGTATTATGTGCTGTTTTAATGATGTTGTTTGTAGTTAAAGTAAATGGCCAGTCAGTAATAGAAGGTAAGGTAACAGATGCAGCATCAAGGCCCATTAATAATGTAAGTATTCATTTATTAAATACACAGTTAACTACATTTAGCAATACCCAAGGCGCTTTCCGTATTAATAATCTGAAAGCAGGGAAATATATTATTGAATTATCCTCGGCAGGTTATGCTACCACTATTAACGAAATTGATCTCACAGACAAGGAGGTTAAATCTTTATTCATTCAACTCGGTAATTCACTGGTGCAATTAGAAACCGTAACAGTAACGGCAGAAAAAAAGGAAGGGCTGCTGCAAAAAATTCCTGTTAGTATTACTGTACTTTCCGCCAGCCGGGTACAGGAATTCAGGCTTTGGAACACCAAAGACTTAACAGCCGTTGTACCCAATTTATATTCCGGTAATTCAGGCGATGAAAGAAATGTAACCTCCATACGTGGCATTACTACTACTTCTTACGACCCTGCTGTTGCTACCTATATTGATGGTGTAAATCAATTTAGCCTGGATACCTATATTCCCCAGCTATCCGATATTGAAAGAATAGAAATACTGCGTGGACCGCAGGGCACATTGTATGGGAGAAATGCCATGGGCGGTGTTATCAACATCATTACAAAACAGCCAACCAATAATACAAACGGTTTTGTTGAAGTAAATATTGGTAACTATAATCAGCAACGTTATAGTGCAGGTATCCGTACACCGCTTATAAAAGATAAATTATATGCCGGTGTATCAGGTGTTTTTAATAAGCGGAATGGTTATTACAACAACCAGTTCAACAATACATCTTTTGATAAGCAGGAAGGGATTTCAGGTAATTATTATTTAAAATATTTGCCTGCGACAAAATGGTCTGTAACGCTCAATGTAAAACATCAGAAGATTAAAAATAACGGGGCCTTCCCTATGGTAAACGGTGTTGATGAAGCTTTCAGCAATCCATTTCAATTGAGTCAGAATGCAGTAGGGCGGATGATTGACAATACATTGAATACCTCACTATCAGTTAACCATTCGGGTGCTGATGTAGATTTTTCAACACAGCTAGCCTGGCAAAATAATCATCGTTATTACAAAACACCCATTGACGGAGATTTTTCTCCACTCGATGCGGTGACCGTCATAAATGATTTTGGCAAAAAATGGAATAACGTAAAAGTGTTTACACATGAGTTGAAATTGAGTTCTTCAACCAATAAATTATCACCGTTTTCATGGACAGCAGGAACTTATTTCTTTCATCAATCCAATCCTGTAAAACAAGCTACACACTTTGGTAAAGATGCAGGGGTAATTGGGGTGCCGGGTACTGATTTTTCTACCATTAATATAACCAAAGGAAAAAATACCGGTATTGCTTTGTATGGCCAGGTTAATTATTTACTCACTCCAAAGCTTTCATTGATTGCTGGCCTGCGCTATGATTATGAAAATAAAAAATTAAATGTAAGAGGGGAATACCAACCCGACGGTCAGGACCCTTTTGAAACAAGATCGGATACATCCGGTGCTGCAAATTTTAATGCACTCTCTCCCAGGCTTGGGCTAAAATACCAGGTTTCTACCACCAGTAATTTTTATGCAAATTATAGCCGGGGCTATCGCACCGGTGGGCTTACACAATTATCTTCCGACCCTTCGCAGCCACCATTGTACCCATACAAGCCTGAGTACAGCAATAATATTGAAGCAGGTGTAAAAAATAATTTTCTTGATAACAGGCTGAGTTTAAATGCCGCATTTTTTATAACGCATGTAAATGATGCGCAGGTGCCAACACTGGTATTACCTGATGCAATTACAGTAACAAAAAATACCGGCAAACTTGCCAGCAAAGGAGCAGAGCTTGAGCTTATATACAAACCAATTAAAGGGTTACAATTAGAATACAGTGTTGGTTATACTGATGCGAATTATAAATTACTGAAAGTATCCTCAAACGGGCAGGAGGTAAATCTTTCAGGCAAGAAACAAATATTTACACCAGATGTAACCTCCATGTTTACGGTACAATACAGTTATATTATAAGTGCTCCGCAACAAATAAAACTCATTGCAAGAGGAGAGTGGTTTTATTTGGGCCAGCGATATTTTGACCTTGCAAATACCATCCGCCAATCACCTAACAGCATGATCAATACAAGGGTAGGGATAAGCAGTAAACATGCAGAATTATATTTTTGGGTAAGAAATTTGACAGACAAAAATTACATTGAATACGCTTACGATTTTGGAGCGGTTCACCTTGGTAACCCGAAAACTTATGGGGTTACTTTAAGAACAATGTTTTGATGAGTAATCTCTTTAAATGAGACTTACAATTTTTCCTGACATACCACAATTAAAGATCCCAATTGGTATGTAGTACAAGTGAGTGACACAACGATGATGCCCAATGCTTCACTGCCCGTAACATAAAAAAAACTTCGTTGCAAATAAAAAAGCCTTCCGATTGGAAGGCTTAAATTATCATGGAGATTGGCATATTAAGATTCAGTTGAAAGCCCTGCTGTGAGGTACTCCCTGTTCATACGTGCAATATTTTTTAC
>JANMVB010000299.1:0-2850 GCA_031392305.1 Ferruginibacter sp. | reverse complement strand
GTGTTGCTGTGGCCAATGATGAGGATGGATTTATTTACATCTTTATTGGCGATGAGCTTATTCATTAAATCGATGCAGGAAGTATCGGAAAGATAATGCACTGTATCTATGCCGAGTTGTAGCCTTATGCTATCGCCGGTATTTTGTGTTCGCTTATACTCGGTTACATAAACGTGGCGGATCTTTTTATTTTTCATTGCCCTCAGCAAGTCGCCGGCTCTTTTATTTCCATCAGTGGTTAATAAGGGGTCTTCTCCGGGGCCTTTTTCTGCGTGGCGCACCAGGTATATTTTTGCCTTGTTGCCAAAGCTGATTGACTGGGCAAACCCCGTAAAAAAAGTAGCTACAAAAATCAACAATAAAATAAGGCGCATACAGATAGTTTGAGGCAAATTAAGATAAGCGCTTGTAAATGCAATGCCACTTGTAAAGAAAACCTTAGTTGGCTACATTTTAGTTAATTTCGTGCCTTTAAAATATAAGGGTAGCTGAATAGGAAAAAGTTGAATAAAAATTGATAAGAGGCGTTTTATTTTAGGTGGCTGAATGTATGCTGCATATCTGGTGGGAAAAGATCCCCATAGGTATAAAGTACAAGAGGGCGATGCAACGATGTTCCTCATGGCTTCTTTGCCCGGACAAAAATTTTTTTGTAAAGAGTGCTTAAAATAAAATACAATTGTCGGCAAGAGTTGCTTATCAAAAATAAATAAAGCAAAAGAAAACGCTCTTAATAAACATTATTACCCAACCCCAAAAAAACAAGTTTTATGTGTGGAATTGTAGGTTATACCGGCCATAGACAGGCCTACCCGATTGTAATTACCGGGCTTAAAAGATTGGAATATCGTGGCTACGACAGTACCGGTGTTGCCCTGCTAAACGGTGGCCTTAAAGTGTATAAAAAGAAAGGCCGGGTGGCCGACCTGGAAGAAAATGTAATTGGTAAAGACCTTCAATCGCATATTGGCATTGGCCACACACGCTGGGCTACGCATGGCGAACCGAGCGATAGAAATGCCCACCCTCATACAAGTGCCAGCGGCAAGCTCGCCATGATACACAATGGCATCATCGAAAACTATGCACAGATAAAAAAAGAGTTGCTGAATAAAGGGTATCAATTTACCAGCGATACAGACACTGAAGTGCTGCTGAATTTTATTGAAGAGATAAAAAAAAGTAATGAATGCGGCCTGGAAGAAGCGGTAAGGATTGCGCTAAAAAGGATCACGGGTGCTTATTGCATTTTGCTGATTGATGAGGCAGATCCTGAAACAATAATTGCTGCAAGAAAAGGCAGCCCGCTGGTAATTGGCGTAGGCAAAGGCGAACATTTTTTAGGCAGCGATGCCACCCCAATGCTCGAATACACGAAGGAAGTAGTGTATGTAAATGATTACGAACTTGCCATTGTAAGGCCGGATGAACTGATACTTAAAAACCTGGGTAATGAAAAAATAACTCCATTTGTTACCAAGCTTGATATGGAACTGGCAGCTATAGAAAAAGGCGGCTACGATCATTTTATGCTGAAGGAAATTTTTGAACAACCCAGCACCATTCATGATTGCCTGCGTGGACGGCTCGATGCTGATGCCGGTACCATCACCATGAGTGGCGTACAAAAAAATATTAAAGCACTTACCTCCGCACAACGCATTATGATAGTGGCCTGCGGCACAAGCTGGCATGCCGGGCTGGTAGCTGAATATGTGATTGAAGAACTTTGCCGCATACCGGTAGAGGTGGAATATGCATCTGAGTTCCGGTACAGAAACCCGGTAATCAACAAAGGCGATATCATTATAGCAGTATCACAAAGCGGCGAAACTGCCGATACCCTGGTAGCCATAGAAAAAGCAAAGGAACAGGGTGCTATTATATTTGGTATTGTAAACGTAGTAGGTTCATCCATTGCAAGGATAAGTGACGGTGGGGCCTACACGCATGCAGGGCCTGAAATTGGCGTAGCTTCTACAAAAGCATTTACCGGGCAACTGGTGGTGCTGGTGATGATGGCACTAAAAATTGCAAAAGAAAAAGGAAGTATTTCTGAAGAGCGCTACCGCCATTTATTATTTGAGCTGGCCGATATTCCGGAGAAGGTAGAAGCACTGCTGAAGAATGCGGAAGAACTAAAAATAATTGCTGAAAAATACAAAGATGCCAGCGATGCCTTGTTCCTGGGCCGTGGCTATAATTTTCCCATTGCATTGGAAGGCGCTTTAAAATTAAAAGAGATCTCTTACATACATGCCGAGGGCTACCCCGCCGCTGAAATGAAGCATGGCCCCATTGCTCTGGTTACAGAAACGTTACCGGTAGTTTTTGTGGCCACCAAAGACAGTTACCATGAAAAAATTGTAAGCAATATCCAGGAGATAAAAGCACGTAAAGGAAAAGTAATCGCTATCATTACAGAAGGCGATGAAGTAATACCCGGCCTTGCAGATGATGTATTTTTTGTACCTCCGGCAGATGAGTTAATGGCGCCGATACTGAGTTGCATCCCTTTGCAGTTACTCAGTTACTACATGGGTATTGCAAGAGGTGTAGATGTAGATAAGCCGCGGAATTTGGCCAAGAGTGTAACGGTAGAATAATTGATAAGGGATAATGGATAATTTTTTAATTGATAATTGATAATAAAAAAATTCATATCCGGTTTTCATTTTTTTCTTTTTCAATTTATTTGTTGGTGAACATTTGTTTTTCATGGGATCATCGTTGTGTCACTCACTTGTACGTTATACCAATGTGGAGCTTTAATTGTGATTTGTAAATGACAATCTGAAGAAAATTCGATTCGAAACTGCTAACTTTTACCAATCAAAAAATTATCAATTA
>JANMVB010000262.1:0-3143 GCA_031392305.1 Ferruginibacter sp. | reverse complement strand
AGCTGTAATGGTTATTGTAGAAGAAGTAAAAAAACAAAAAAACAAAAAAACAATTGAAGATTTTGCGGGCAAAATGCAAAGCAATATTGATTGGCTTTCTTACCAAAAAAAAATAAGAAATGAGTGGTAATAAAATACTGCTTGATACAAATGCAGTTGGCCTATACCTTGATGATCTGCAATTTGCTAAAAAGCAATTGAAACCAAATGCAGAAGTTTTTATTTCAATTATTTCACAACTTGAATTTTTAAGCAATCCGGACCTTACGCTTAAAAATAAATTCATTTTTGAGCAATTTATTGATCTTATTGAAATCTATCCTGTAACAAAAGAAAATATACATCTGGTTAACCAGGTGGTTTCTATCAGAAAAAAATACAAGCTAAAACTGCCTGATGCAATTATTGCAGCAACAGCAATAACAACTGACGCAACGTTAATAAGTGCGGATGATGTGTTCTCAAAAATATTTAACCTTAAATTTCAATTGGTAAAAGCATGAATAAAATATTGATAACGGGTGGCTGCGGTTATATTGGTGTACACACAATTGTTGATCTTCTAAAAAATGGATATGAAGTAATTTCAGTGGATAATAATTCCCGTAGCAGTGCTGCTATTTTGAGTGATGCAGAAAAAATAGTTGAGAAAAAAATAAAAAACTATGTAACGGATCTTTGCAACCTGCAGGATACCCGGAATATATTTCTCGAAAATAATGACATCACAGGTATCATACATTTTGCTGCATATAAAGCAGTAGGCGAATCGGTTGAGAAGCCATTGTTATATTTTGAAAACAACCTTTTATCGCTGGTAAATATTTTGAAATGTGCCGAAGAATTTAATGTACCACATTTTGTGTTTTCTTCTTCCTGTACGGTATATGGCAGCCCCGATGAGATTCCGGTAACAGAAGCTACCCCGCAAAAACCTGCTGAATCGCCTTACGGGGCTACCAAGCAAATGGGTGAAGTAATAGTGAAAAGCACTGTTGACAGCAATAAAATGCAGGCAATACTTTTAAGGTATTTTAATCCGGTAGGGGCACATCCATCTATCCTTATAGGCGAGATACCAGTGGGTAAACCAGCCAACCTTGTGCCTGCGATTACACAAACCGCAATAGGCAAATTATCAACCATGCATGTTATGGGCTCAGATTATCCTACACGTGATGGCAGTTGTGTTCGTGACTATATTCATGTATGTGATATTGCCCATGCGCACACCCTGGCACTTGATTTTTTAGTAGGCAACAAAAATAAAAGTAACTGCGAAATATTTAATCTTGGTACAGGTGATGGTTATACAGTGCTGGAAGTAATTCATGCTTTTGAAAAAGCCAATAATGTAAAATTGAATTATGAACTTGGCCCACGCAGGCCGGGAGATGTAGTAGCTATTTATGCAAATAACAATAAAGCAAAAGAAGCGCTGGGCTGGATACCCCAATACAACCTGGAAGACATGATGACTTCTGCCTGGAATTGGCAACTGAAATTAAAGGAAGAACAATTGCAGAAAATTTAAAAGAAAGGGTAGTTAAAAATATTTTATTGCCTGGGTTAAACAAAAAATATATATGGACAAACGAGTAAAATTCGACTTTGAAATTTACTTTACAAATGGCGGCAGCATCAAAGGTGAAGGCTTTAAGCTGGATATTTTTGAAGACACAATTGCTGACAAAGAACTGGCAGATTATATTGTGGCAGACCTGCGGCTACTGATGGTAGGGCAAACCAATATTTTAAATAAAGAGATTGTTGATGAACCCCATAAAAGAAAACCTACACAAATTAATGAGGCTACAGCATTTTTTATTGACCTCAGCCACACTATTGAACATGGCCTCGTAACCTATAAAGGATTGCCTGCACCCATCATCTGCGATTTTTTAAGCCGTGAGGACTCAAAGAAATTTTACGAAGAAGGAACTGAATTTCAAATTGGTAAAATTGAAATGGTTTCAAATACAGGAACATACATTGACTGCCCTTTTCACCGGTTTGAAAATGGAAAAGACCTTTCGGAAATTGGGCTGGAAAGTTTTACTGACCTTGATGCAATTGTTATCAGGGTGCCACATACCGACACGTTGGCCATAACTGATCAGCATTTAATAAACAGGGAAATAAGAAACAGAGCAGTATTAATTCATACCGGATGGGACGAAAACTGGAATACAGAAAAATATTATGATCATCACCCATACCTTACCCAGGAAGCAGCCAGCTATTTAAAGAGCTGTAATGTAAAATTAGTTGGCATCGACTCTCATAATATTGATAACACTAACGGCAAAAGCAGGCCCGTGCATACTACACTTTTGAGTGCAGAGATTTTAATTGTAGAGCATCTTTGCAACCTTTATTTATTACCCGATGAGGGCTTCACCTTTAGTGCAATACCGCCAAAGTTTAAAGGTGTTGGTACCTTTCCGGTAAGGGCAATGGCTAAGGTTAAAAAATAAATTGATGCTCACACGTTCATAAAATAATGAACCCTCAATCTAGCAGGCGAGGTTATAATATAATTAAAGCTGCCCATTGCTTTTTTTGTACAAGAGGGCGACGCAAGGATGTACCACAAAGCTTCTTTGCCCGGACAAAAAAATATGGTTGTATGGAAGTTCGATATCGTCATCACTGACGAAACAGTTGCCAATGAAGTGGAGTATTGATATTAGCCGGAACAATAATTATTTGCGAATAATCCCGATTTTTTTGGGGGGCATAGCATATCTTGCGGCTCAAATAATAAATTAGTTTTTATGTTAAAAGATATACAGGTTACCGGCAACAAAGATACCCGGAGTGGTTTTGGAGATGGCATTTTAGAGGCAGGAAGAAAAAATGAAAATATCATAGCATTAACAGCCGATTTGCTGGGCTCTATGAAACTGAACGGTTTTATTAAAGAGTTTCCTGAAAGATTTATTCAGTGTGGCATTGCCGAGGCCAATATGATTTCCTGCCCCGAACCATAGCTCAAAAACGCGTCGAGATCGGCATGACGGACATGTCCGCCTGCCGTCTTGACGTCAGTCAACTCGACGCCCAGATCCTTCGCGCGCGCGCGGACAGCGGGGGATGCGGTGATGCTGCTGTGCGGCTGTGAAACCTGTTTTTCTGCCGGT
>JANMVB010000143.1:0-8915 GCA_031392305.1 Ferruginibacter sp. | reverse complement strand
CTCAACCATTTTTTGAATATGACGTCCATATTCTCTCATGGTTAAGTGATTGCGTGTGGTATTGTATTCCATATTCTCTACGTTCATCATATAGGGCAAATGTACTAAAAAGCATTACATGCAACAACTTTAGAAAATTTTGTACCATACAAATAACAACCTAGCCGGCCAGTCAGGTAAACTTTCTTTTGCAATAAATATAAGCTGCCAATGCCCCTATACTGTCGGCTGCCCAATCGAGTAAATCAAAACTCCGGCCTGTTACCAGGTATTTTTGAATAAATTCTGTGGCAAGCCCCCACACAGAAGTTGCCAAAGCAACACGGATAAAAAATTGAAATTTCTCTCTATTCTCCATTGGTGAAAAAGCTACCGGTAACATAAAAAGCAGCGCCAGCAGGCAAAATATACCAGCATGCACCCATTTATCAAAGAAAATTTTATCTAGCCAGGTAACACCCGGCAAATCCTGCCCCGGCATAGCTATTAATACCAATACAACAAAAAACCAGGCAATGCCTGGTATAAATTTAATAATTCCGATGGTCTTCATTCTGTGAATGGTTTATTAGTTTCACTTTGCCAACGCTTACCGGCAAATGCTATGCAACCAGTGCATTATAAGCCTCAGCATTTAACAGGGCATCAACATCTGCAATATTATCTACTGTCATTTTAATCATCCAGCCTTCACCATACGGATCACTGTTTACCAGTTCGGGCTGTGCCTCAAGAGCTGCATTAATTTCATTAATAGTGCCAGAAACCGGCAAAAATAGATCGCTTACAGTTTTCACTGCCTCCACAGTTCCAAACACTTCTTCTGCAGTTAACGGCTTTCCTTTTGCAGGAATATCTACATAAACGATATCACCTAACTCTCCCTGGGCAAAATCAGTAATCCCGATGGTGGCTATATTTCCTTCCAAGGCTATCCACTCATGGTCTTTGGTATATTTAAGGTTTGCTGGAACTGTCATATTTTAAAAGTTAAATGTTGATAGTTGATAGTTTACTTTCGCTGCAAAATAATCGATTTTACCCTTCTTTATTTATTAATCACTTTTTTTATTTCAGGTATCAGTTCCATCCGCATACGCATATCAGTAAACGGCCTGTTCATATTATCTCTTGGCAGTAAGGTTATCTGTTCAATTATATCCAGGCCGCTTTCCACTTCTCCAAAAACGGTGTAATTCATATCCAGCCTGGGCGTGCCCCCCAGCATTTTATACGTCATTCTGCGGGCAGAAGAAAATTTTATATTGTTACTTTTTTCAATACTATTTAGTTCTTCATCCGTATGCTTTTTTCCCTGCACCAGGTAAAACTGGCACCCACTACTTGCCTTTTCAGGATTATTGTTTCGGGCAGCAGCAAGTGCACCTTTTTTATGATAGAGTGTGGTGTCAAATTCGGCTGGTACGGTATAGCCAATATCACCACCGCCCAGCATTATTCCCGGTACTGCATTTTTACTTGATGGGTCACCGCCCTGTATCATAAAATCAGGAATTACCCGGTGAAAAAGCAGGCTATCATAAAAATGGTCTTTTACAACTTTTATAAAATTATCCCGGTGCAGCGGTGTTTTATCAGATAGCCGTACAATAATTTCTCCTAAATCAGTTGTTATCCTCACCCTCACTTCCCCGGATTTTTCCGAAACTGTTTTTATTGGTTTTATAATAACTTTTTTAGTGGCAATTTTTTTTTGCGTTTTGGTGATAGCAGGTTTTGTTGCAACTTTTTTCTTTACCTGTGCCTGCAAAGTAAATGCAGTAAAAAATACAATAAGGGTAAGGGTAAGCCGGTAAAATAATTTCATACAATTTTATTAATCATTTTTAAAAAACTGCTCAAAGTAAAGCAAAACATGGTCTTTTAAAAAATTTTCCTGTTCATATACATTAAATTCCGGCAGCGCTTTCAATTGGTTAAAATGTGGCCATCCCTCCTCATCATAACCGCCAAGTAAATAATAACCACTTGCCGCCAGTATGGTACACACTGCAATATGCATCAGGTCCTGTTTTTGTTCTTTGGTGTACACCTGTTTGGCGGTACCCAATTCCTGTACGCCAATCAAAAACAATACGCCATCCATATCCGGCTTAATCCCATATTTTTCTTTTAACTTAATCCGAAGCTTCAGCCACCTCACCTGCAGATCGTCTTTTACATGTTGCATGCGGCAAAGATAAATTTAAAAGAGTAAGCAATTCCCTTGTTTAATAGGTGCCATTTATTTTACAACAATATTTTAATCTTTTCAGAATGTACCTGCATACTTTATATTATTGTCCCGGCAAACAAAGCAATGATCAACATCGTTGTGTCACTCACTTGTACCAAATACCAATGTGGAGCTTTCCCTGCATGATAGATAGAATTATATTAAAGCCAAGCGATTAAAAATTTGAAATGAGGTCAATTTCTAAAACTCCAAAGCCCCCTTCGGGGGATTGAGGGGGCTTCACTTTGGGGATTGAAGGGGCCCAAATCATCTTATACCAAACCATTACCTTTGCCAAAATTTTATAGTTTAAAATGTTACAGATTAATTATATCAGGCAGCACATAGATTTGGTAAAAGAAAGATTAGGCGTTAAACATTTCAGCAATTTATCTGCAGTAGATAAAATAGTAGAACTGGATGAACAATTACGTAAAGTAAAAGTAGAAAGTGAAACGCTGCAGGCATCATTAAATGCAGCCAGTAAAGAAATTGGCATACTGATGAGTAAAGGAGAAAAAGACGCCGCCGAACAAAAAAAATTACAGGTAGCACAGGGTAAATCCACTATTCAGCAATTAACCGATCAGTTAACCAAACTGGAAACAGAATTGCACCATGAACTGGTACAACTTCCCAATCTTCCGCACATATCTGTACCCCTTGGTAAAACACCGGAGGATAATGTAACCGTAAAAGAAAATGGGATTAAACCAACCCTTTATGCCGGTGCTGTTCCGCATTGGGAGCTTATAAAAAAATATGACCTCGTAAATTTTGAAGCAGGAGCAAAAATAACCGGCAGTGGTTTTCCTGTGTACAAAGGCAAAGGCGCAAAATTGCAAAGAGCGCTCATTCAATATTTTTTAGATTATAACATTGCCGCAGGTTATACAGAATATATGCCACCACTAATGGTAAATGAAAGTTCTGCTTACGGTACCGGGCAGTTGCCAGATAAGGAAGGGCAGATGTATCATGTTACTGAAGATGGCTTTTACCTGATACCCACGGCAGAAGTACCCGTTACAAATATTTACCGGGATGAAATTGTAAAGGAAACTGAGCTGCCAATAAAAATGACAGCGTACACCCCATGCTTTAGAAGAGAAGCAGGCAGCTTTGGCAGCGATGTACGTGGCCTCAACAGGGTACACCAGTTTGATAAAGTAGAACTCATACAATTGGTGCAACCGGAAAAAAGTTATGAAGTACTGGATGAAATGGTGGCGCATGTAGAAGCGCTGTTGCAATCATTGGAATTACCTTACCGGATACTACGCTTATGCGGCGGCGATATGAGCTTTGCAAGTGCTGTAACCTACGACTTTGAAGTGTATAGTGCAGCCCAGCAAAAATGGCTCGAAGTAAGTTCTGTTACCAACTTTGAAACTTTCCAAACCAACCGTATGAAAATACGTTATAAGGACGCCGGTGGCAAAACACAACTGGTGCATTCCCTTAATGGCTCATCACTTGCGTTGCCAAGGATTGTTGCTTCTTTACTGGAAAATAACCAAACTGAAAACGGCATTCAATTACCCAAAGTATTACAAAGTTATTTTGGAGCTGCTTCAATTTAATATGCTCTTTTTGAGTTAATTATTTTACCGCAGAAAGCAAGAGAAAATGGAGTTTACGCAGATCAATATTTCAATCTCTGCGAAAACTCTTTTAACTCATTTTCTCAACGGTAAAAAAGAGATTAATTAGGTAATAAGGTTGCCGATAAATTTGATTATATATTTTACTAAAACTCAATCGTTAAAGTATAACGTAATTAAAGTTTCCCATTGATATGCGGTACAAGGGAGTGACACAACGATGCATAATTGAAAAACAAATGTTCGTTCCCAACAAAAAAAAATATTTATACTAATTCAACTGTAATTTTTTGCATGCGCTTTATGCGCCGATTCATCACATAAAACCAGGCCGGTGGCACCAATGCAAGTATCATGCTGCCGGGGTAGCCGGTTGGTAATTGAGGGGCATCTGCATGATTTTGAAGCACCTGGTATTTTTTGCTGGCGAGGTAGTGATGGTCGCTGTGGCGGCTAAGTTCAAACAACATTATACGGCCCAAAATATGATTACTGTTCCAGCTATGGTGGGGCATTGCACGTTCGTATTTTCCGATACCTGTTTGTTTTCTTTGCAGGCCATAATGCTCAATATAATTCACTGTTTCCAACAGTAATATTCCAATAGCGGCGGCACATAAATAATATAAAGTGATGGTAACCCCAACGCCTGCAAATATTAATGCCACAAAAAATAACTGGATGATATGCGCCTGCAACATTTCGTTTTTCCAATGCAACAAGGGCAACATTTTCTTTGTCATTTCAGCGTTGGCAATATTCCAGGCAGAGCGGTACGAAAAAAATATAGTACGAAAATAAAACAGGTAAACAGGCTCATTGTACCTGGCACTGCTAGGGTCCATTGGCGTTGCTACATGCTTGTGATGGCCTTTATTGTGCTCAATAAAAAAGTGCATATAAAGTGAAGTGAGCAAGGCTGCTTTTGCAAGGCCCTGCTCAAAAGAATTTACCCGGTGGCCCAGCTCGTGACCAATGTTGATTCCAAAAGTGCCGCAGAGCAAACCCATACTAAGTATGCGCCCTGCAACCTCCCCCCACGCAAGTGAATTTGTTTGCAAGGAATAAAGAAAAAAGAAAAGTGCCACAAATTGAAGCAGTACGAATCCATATAACATAAAATCATACATCCTGTCATTTTTTGCAAGTTCCTCTTCTGCCGCATCCATATTTTTTTCATTTGGTTGCAGCAATAATTCCACCAGCGGAAGTACAACCCAGGCATAGATCATTGGCGACCAGGTTAACCAACCGTTACTGGAAAACGAAACAAATGCCAGCAGGTAAATGGTAGCGGGTGATAAATATTTGAAGGCTTTTATATTCATACAGCAACAACTTGTATTTACAAGATAATGAAACAAGGTGAAAAAATAAATTTAAGCAAATGATCATAATTATTTTATGAACAGCCATTAAACCTATTGATGAAAACAGCATCTTAAAAAACAACTGTTGCATTGTGCCTTTGTGCCTTCATGCCTTTGTGGCAAAATATCTTTGTGGCAAAAAAGCATTTTAACTAATCATTAATTTCATTTTCATGCCTGTTACTAACCGGTTAAAAAATCAACATCTTTTGTGGAGAGCGGCTTTTGGGCCAATGGCTGAAAATGCTGCCAACCTTGATACTATTTCTCAAAAAAATCTTTGGGAGCTGCTGCTGAAAACCTCCGCCAAAAAACCCGAAAAACTGGAGGTAGCAGATGGCACGGTTGACGGGCTGGTAAAAGGGATACGTGATGTTGTACAAATGCAACAGCTCACTACAGAGCAAAAGAAAGCCATGCGGCAACAATCAAAGGAGGGGCTTAAAAATCTGAATGTAACCTGGCTTGAAAAAATGATTAACAGTGAAGCACAGTTTAGGGAAAGAATGAGCCTTTTCTGGCACGGGCATTTTGCCTGCCGCAATATCAATATTTTTTTTCAGCAACAATTACTGGATATTATACGCAACAATGCATTTGAAAATTTTGGTGAGTTGCTAAAGGAAGTAAGCAAAAGCCCTTCCATGCTTCAGTTTTTAAATAACCAGCAAAACAGGAAACAACAGCCCAACGAAAATTTTGCCCGGGAGGTAATGGAATTATTTACAATGGGCAGGGGAAATTATAGTGAGATGGATGTAAAGGAAGCTGCCCGTGCTTTTACAGGCTGGGGCTTTAACCTGGAGGGAGAATTTCTATTTAGAAAAAATCAACATGATGAAGGCAACAAAACTTTTCTTGGCAAAACCGGCAACTTTAATGGAGATGATATTTTGAATATTTTATTGGAACAAAAAAGCACGGCACTTTTTATTACTAAAAAAATCTACCGCTATTTTGTGAATGAAAAAGTGGAAGAGGAAAAAGTGATTTGGCTGGCAGATCGCTTTTATAAAAATGAGTATGATATCAAAAAACTGATGGAAGATATTTTTACAAGCAGTTGGTTTTATGATGAGAAAAATATTGGTACAAAAATAAAATCCCCCGTTGATTTGCTGGCAGGTATGCGCAGGTTGCTGCCGATGGAACTGGAAAATGATATGGTGCAATTGCTTTTTCAGCGGGTGCTGGGCCAGGTGCTTTTTTACCCGCCAAATGTAGCTGGCTGGCCCGGTGGAAAAAGCTGGATAGACAGCAGTACACTTATGCTCCGCTTACGCATTCCACAAATAATTACTGCAAACGAGGCCATCAATATCCGCCCAAAAACAGATGATGATACCATGATGGGGCAAATGACTGACAAAAAAATAACCAGGCAAAAAAATAAAGGCTATGGTTTAAAAGATGCTACAGCAACGGTAGATTGGGAAGCAGTTGCAAAAATATTTGAAAAGCATACCCGAGAAAATTTATTGCCTGAAATAACAGCAACTGTACTTCAATCAAGAGACAGTATAAATAATACAGTTTTAACGAAATACCTTAATATTGAAACAAGGGAAAACTACATAAAAAGTGTAGTAGTAAATTTAATGAGCACGCCTGAGTACCAGTTGTGTTAGAGCCCCCGTTCCCGAAAGGGGGGAAAAGACATTATATTTATCCATCCCGTCAATTAATTTTAAAGTTATCATTATGCTTATAAAACGAAAACAATTTTTACAGATAGGATCATTGGCCACTGCTTCGTTTATGTTGCCCAAATTTTTAAAGGCATTTGAAAAACCAATGATGGTACCCCCGGGAAATAAAGTAGTAGTAGTAATTCAGTTAAGTGGTGGTAATGATGGCCTCAACACGGTAATACCTGTAAGCAATGATATCTACTACAAAGCCAGGCCCAGGCTGGGTATTACTAAGGAAAAAGCGTTGGTGCTTACAGAGGATGTCGCACTCAATCCTGCCCTTGCAGCATTTAAAGATTTATATAACAATGGCAATTTATCCATCCTCAACAGCGTGGGGTATCCAAACCCCGACCGCTCTCATTTCAGGAGTATGGATATCTGGCAAAGTGCCGGTAGCAGCAACGAGTACCTGAATACAGGATGGATTGGCAGATACCTTGATGCACAATGCAAGGGGTGTGATAAACCTACCCAGGCTTTGGAAATTGATGATATTTTAAGCCTCGCATTAAAAGGTGAAAATAATAATGGCCTTGCTTTTAAAGACCCTGCTAAATTATACCGGACCAGCAATGAAAAGTTTTTTAAAGACATCAATTCGGCTCATGTTGCTGGTGAAGAAACCGCTGATTATTTATATAAAACAATGAGCAGTACACTCAGCAGCGCAGACTATATTTTTCAAAAAAGCAAGTTGCACCCTACGTCAGAAATCTATCCCGGCACCGCACTGGGAAAGGATTTAAAGACCATTGCATCGCTCATTCTCTCCGACATCAACACCAAAGTGTATTATGTTTCGCTGGGTAGTTTCGATACGCATGTTAACCAGGAGAACCAGCAGAAAAGATTGTTTACAGAATTGAATGATGCGATAAAAGCATTCACCACCGATCTAAAAAAGAATAACCGTTTTGATGATGTACTGATGATGACCTTTAGTGAATTTGGCCGCAGGGTTACCCAAAATGCAAGTGGTGGTACAGATCATGGCACAGCCAATAATATGTTTTTTATCAGCGGCGGTTTAAAAGAAAAAGGCCTGTTAAATGCAATGCCCGACCTGGCTGATTTGAGTGACGGCGACCTGAAACACAAAGTAGATTTTAAAGATGTATATGCCACGGTTTTAAACAAGTGGCTGGGGGCTAATGATAAAATAATTTTGGGTACAAACCATTCACATTTGAATTTTATTTAGTGCCGTAAAAATTTTTTGTCCGAGCTAAGAAACTATGTTGAGCATTGTTGCATCGCCCTCTTGTGCTTTTATAGCTATGGGCAGCATGTACAGCTTTTCTGGTTCAATATTTTTTGCTTAGCTATAGAACTTTCAAAAAAATACCTGCTTCAATCATAAACTTAATTACATCAACTTATCCGGAGTTATTGGCAATTGTCTTATCCTTTTGCCGGTGGCATTAAAAATTGCATTTGCAATTGAAGCAGCCACACCTACAATGCCTACCTCACCAATTCCCTTTACCCCTAATGTATTTGTAATGGTGTCTGTTTCGTTTATAAAAATTGTTTCGATGGTTCCTACATCCAGGTTGGAAGGAACATGGTAATCAGCAAATGATCGGGTGATAAAATTGCCCCAACGCGGTTCTATTACCGACTCTTCAGTAAGCGCCATTCCAATACCCCAGGTAACCCCGCCAATAATCTGCGATTGAGCCGTTTTTGGATTTAGTATTTTGCCCGCTCCCGTTACTGCTACTACCCTATTCACCCTCACCATTCCTGTAGAATTATTCACCCATACTTCTGCAAAGTTTGCATTAAAACTATTACACGAATAATTGTCTGCATCACTCAGCGGTTTGGCATCCACCCGGGTTTTAAATTCGCTTATATTTTCTGATACCATCAATTGTGCAGCGGTAGGTTTTACAAAAAATTGTTTCCCTGATTTTGTAACCAGTTCCTGCGTAATTTTTATACATGCATCATTCACTGCATTTGCAAAACTTGCTGCCCCTACCGAGCCTACCGAACCTGCTGCAGG
>JANMVB010000091.1:0-3181 GCA_031392305.1 Ferruginibacter sp. | reverse complement strand
TAAAAAGATTCATCATCGATACTAAGTATCGCAGGAAGTTTTGCAATAACACCTGCTACTAACGAAGCAAATATTACAAAGGTTAATTCGTTTTTGCTGCCCCAGGATATTTCGGCAGTTTCGTAATTGAGCCTTTCATTCCAATAGTCAACAAGTTTATTGTCGCTAAGTTGGGGGTAAAGTAAATTAAACTCCGTTTTAAAAGCGGTCTTATTGTTCTGGTACAATTTTTCAAGTTCCCTGGGGTTATCAATCTTCGTTAGTAGTTCAGCTCTGTTCATAACAATTCATTTTTTATGTATGGTGGTTAAAGTAAATACTTATTTCATTGATTTGGAAAGCACTTTGAATAACAAAGTAAAAGTAATTTTTAGAACTTTGCAAGAAAACTTTTTCAAAAAAATTGCAGCAGGGCTGCAGGAACAAAAAGAAGGAAGCGGTTTGTGTGGAAAGGTAAGTCCTTTTTGCACCCCCACATCACGTAAGCAAAGCTCCCCACAGGTATGCCGTACAAGTGAGTGACACAACGATGTTGCCCATGGCTTCTTTGCCTGGACAATAACACAATACAATTTATCAAAAGTCCATCTGCACTGCACCGCACAAAATAACCTACATTCAATTTGAAATACACGGCTATACCTTTACCTTAGTGTATAAAATATAAACGGTTTTTATGATACGAAACACTACTTGCTTATTGATGGTTGCCTGGGCATTCTGTAACTGTTTTTTCGGCTGCCAGCCGGCTGCTGACAAAACCCCGCAACAAAATAATGATACCATTGCAAACCGTAAATGGTGGAAAGAGGCTACCGTGTACCAGGTGTACCCACGCAGTTATAAAGACAGTGATGGTGATGGCATTGGCGACCTGAAAGGAATAATTTCGAAACTGGATTATATTAAAAGCCTTGGCATTGATGTGGTATGGCTTAACCCGATTTATTCATCGCCTAATTACGATAATGGCTATGATATCAGCGACTATCGCAACATCATGAAAGAGTTTGGTACCATGGCTGATTTTGACAATCTGCTTAAAGGTATGCATGACCGTAAAATTAAACTGGTGATGGACCTCGTAGTTAACCATAGCAGTCACGAGCATGAATGGTTTAAACAGGCTGCTGCATCCCGTACCAGCCCTTACAGAAATTATTACCACTGGTGGAACGAAGAGCGGGGCAAGCCAAATGCACGCTTTAGTTTTTTTGACATTAACAACGATGCCTGGAAATATGATAGTACCACAAAGGCATATTACCTGCATTATTTTTCGCAGCAGCAGCCCGACCTTAATTGGGAAAACCCTACCCTTCGCCAGGAAATTTATGCTATGATGCGCTACTGGCTGGATAAAGGTATTGATGGTTTCAGGATGGATGCTTTTCAGTATGTTTCTAAAGACACCAGCTTTCCTGCATTTCCGGAGGGGTACACCAAAGACATTATTAAGTATTACGGCAACGGCCCTCACCTGCATGATTACCTGCAGGAAATGAACCGGGAGGTATTGAGTAAATATAATATCATGACTGTGGCCGAAGGTGCAGGCACCTCCCCCCAGGACGCATTAAAATTTGTGGATGAAGACCGCAAAGAACTGAACATGGCTTATCATTTTGAAGGGGTTGATTTTGGTTATGTTCCCGGCAAATTTAAAGTACCCGATCCCAATGGTTACGATCTGAGGAAGTTTAAACAGATTTACTCACGCTGGGATAGCGGCTTTGTAGAAAAAGGATGGGGTTCTATTTATCTCGGCAGTCACGACCAGCCAAGGATGGTTACCCGGTGGGGCAACGATAGTGATGTTTACCGGGAGTTATCTTCTAAAATGCTCACTACTTTTATTATGACGATGAGGGCCACACCTTATTTATATTATGGCGATGAACTGGGCATGAGCAATATTAAATTTAATACCATTGAAGAATACCGTGATATTGAAACGATCAATATGTACCGCCAAACAAAAAATAAAGGCGGCGATCTGGTTGAATTTATGAGTGCACAAAAAATTTCGGCCCGTGATAATGGCCGCACGCCCTTTCAATGGGATAGTACTTTTAATGCAGGTTTCAGCGGCGGCAAACCCTGGATAGCGGTAAACCAAAACTACAAAACAGTTAATGCGGCAGTACAGGAAAATGATAGCAGCAGTTGCCTTAACTATTTCAGGAAACTGATTAAGCTAAGAAAAAATAACCTGGTACTGGTGTATGGAAAATACACATTGCTGGATAAAGACAACCCCGATGTGTATGCCTACACCAGGGAGCTAAATGGAAAGAAATTATTGATACTGCTAAACTTTAAAGCTACCGTTGCAAAGGTTGTAACCGGTATAAATTTAAGCAGTGCAACCGCACTTGCAGGCAACTACCCTACCTCATCAAAAGACGGCACCCTGCAGCCTTATGAAGCGGTTATATATGAATTATAGCATAGGATGATTAAATTTTAATAAAAACGTACTTTGAAAAAATTAATAGGCATATTTTTAACGCTTATCATTATTGTTATGTCTACTGCCTGTGGGCAAAGGCAAATAAAAATACCGAACATGACCAAATTTGAAGACTTTAAAAACAAAACAAAATTTACCGAAGACACCAGTATTTTTTACCCGGGCATTGCTGACAAAACCTTACTGCCTGTTTTAAATGAAAAAATAAATTTACTTGCTGATGACTTTAAAAATTTGGCAGAAAAAGGAAATGCAAATGACAAGGCTTACCAAGATAAAATAGAAAGCGGGCTTAAAAGATTTTCCGGCATTTATATACAACTTGACACAGAGGACCGGGAAAGGGTTTGTAACTACATTGAGGAGCTTATGGATATTGTAGGGCTTGAAAGTTCCGGTGGGCATTTAAACATGTTTGTGTATGGATTTGACCCAACCAAAAAATAACAAAAACATGGCTGCATTCTTAATAATTGTACAATTTTTGCTTTCCATTAAATTTACTATTCAGAAAAATATAAATTATGAAACCAACCATTACCATTGAATATTGCCCGAAATGTAACTGGCTGTTACGGTCTGCATATATGGCGCAGGAGTTGCTCAATACTTTTAATGATGAGCTTAAAGGCGTAACACTACAGCCCAGCGAAGTAAGCGGCGATTTTCATATCTCTATCAATGACAAGCGGATATTTGATCGCAAAG
>JANMVB010000240.1:0-2735 GCA_031392305.1 Ferruginibacter sp. | reverse complement strand
TTAGATAAGTCACTTGCCAGGCATGGTTTTACAAAAGATGACATTACTGATGTAATACTCACCCACCTGCACTTTGATCATTGTGGCGGAAGCATTGTAAAGGTTGGTGAAAAGTTATTGCCCGCTTTTAAATACGCTACTTACTGGAGTAATGAACGGCACTGGAAATGGGCCACACAACCCAATGATAGAGAGAAAGCAAGTTTTTTAAAGGAAAATATTCTGCCTATAAAAGAAAGCCGCCAATTAAAAATGGTAGAATTAACGAGTGGTGATGCTGAACAGTCTCTATTGCAAACTGTTTCATTTACAAATGATATTTCATTCATCATTGCCAATGGGCATACCGATGCGATGATGCTGCCAAAAATAAATTATAAAGGAAAAACAATTGTTTTTATGGCTGATTTGCTGCCTTCCGCAGCACATATCCCCATTCCATATATCATGGCTTATGATATGTTTCCGCTTATATCGCTGAATGAAAAGAAAAATTTTTTAACAGAAGCTGTACAACAAGGGTATGTCTTGTTCTTTGAACATGATCCTGTTATTGAATGCTGCAACTTAAAGGATACAGAAAAAGGAATTCGTATGGACAAGAGTTTTAACCTGGCTGATATATAATTGATCAGCTACCCCGCATGCTTATCAGGGATGTTAAAGGATACCGAAGATTTTTATACCCATACATATCTACCTTAACAGAACCAACACTGATGGGGCTTTCAACACGCAAAACTAAATGGTTTGGATCGTCACTTACCCACACCATCATTTTTTCTCCGCCCTGAAACATGGTCCCTTTTATAAGTAAGGGTTTAAATTTTATAGCCCTGAATTTACCATAGCGGGTTTTCACAATTTCTTTTCCTATGTATCGTATGTACAAATGATAAATTTCATCATCAAGAAACATATCAAAAGGAATTTTATCCCCAGGTTTGTACTTATCAAAATTTATATTGCGGGCATAATAAATAGAACTAATCACATCCTGAATACAACTGGTAGTTTTAAAAACTCCCTTTGTACTTACTGCTGTTCCGGCGCTTTGGTTAAAAGTAACATTATTATAAATTTTGTACCCACCCTCATCTACATTTCTAATAAATTTCATAGGCAACATGGTTGCCGTATCAATATAAGTTTCGTACCGGTCCCTTACTTTAAAAAAATTATCAAAGAAAGAATAAGATTTGCCATCACCTACACAATGGTAAACAGTCTTTCCATTGAATCGTTCCAGGCTGGTAGTAAAAGTTGCTTCACCTGCGCCAATATACATACCCAATGAATTGTAAAAAACTTTCATAGTAAGCACTTCACCTGCCTGGAAGGAAGTATTTTTTATTCCACAAAAAACATCTTTTTCCGTTTGCCCGGGTTGTATAAATCCTGAAAGCAACATCAATAAAATTCCTGCCTTAATCATCATACTCATTTTTCTTTTACAATTTTAATACTCAATATTAACAGGCTACCTGCCACAGCCGGAATTACAAGATTTATAAGCCAGATTCCCAATGATGCAGTACTTACGCCTAGTTCATTACTGGTAAACATTTTAAAAATTGCCCATCCGGCACTTACCCTTACCGGTAAATCAATAAAACCAATTGTAGGCGCTATTGCCATCACCAGGTAAAAAACTGTCATCAACCAAAAGCAAACCAAAAATGATATTTCAACATGCATTACCTGCAACAGCAGCACATATTGCAAAACAAATACCAGGTAACGGATGAAAGATAACAATAAGATCTGTATTAGGTTTTCATCCCTGAATTCATCCAACACCTTTATATGATTTACTACTCTTTGTAAGGATGGCACTTTTTCCATCATTCTTACCAGCCATCCCATCCGCAAATAAAATAACAGCAGTAATACTGTTAGCCCAATGCTCAAATATATTAATACATCTCCCCAAAATTCAGGTAAAACACTGGCGGCAGTATTATTATTGTGTGAAATAAATCTTAAATATAATAAGCCCACACATCCCATTACCATTGTTACAAGCAATTGGCTAATGCTTCCAACCAATGTCAGTGAGATTGCTTTTATGCGGTGTTCTTCCTTCACATACAAAATCCTGCCGCCATATTCCCCAATACGGTTGGGTGTAAGCATAGTTACACTGCACCCCGACAATACAGATTTAAAAGCCCTCGTAAAAGAAAAATCCTGCACATGGCGAATAAGTATTTGCCATTTTTTTGTTTCAATCCCCCAGTTAATCAACATCAGAAATATTACCAACAAAAATTTCCAGTTGAACCAGCTACTTTTTATCTGCTCCCATCTAAGGGCAAGATCGGTCTGTCGGCTGATTTGATTGTATAAACTCCAGGAAAGAATTATAAATAACAGGGGGTAAACATGTTCTAACCTGCTTGTTTAGACTAAGCATGCTACAGATCATGTCGCGTGAATACGGCTGTTCCAGGACGTAGCGTAACAGAGCGGTCTGGGGCTCACAGACTTCCTACAATAACAACACTAGTCTAAATCACGAACACTAAGAGTATTTATTGACATTATCATGTGAGAACTTAATTTCTCAATGCTTACAATCAACACAAGTGTAGCAGTAGCACACACACATGATCAAATAAACTATGAGAATGGTTGACGTTAGGAAGAGCGTCCGGCTGAAAAATTTGCCAAACAAAACCCTAAATTTAGTGATGAATGCTATAAGGCTGACCAATATGAAGCAGGCTCTGCCT
>JANMVB010000637.1:0-2390 GCA_031392305.1 Ferruginibacter sp. | reverse complement strand
AACATTCAATTGGCCCATATTATCAATCTGATACTTACATATCACATACTGATACAGAAAAAGGTTTGATAAATAAATTGTACAAAATAGCCAGAAACTACACCCTTGCCTGGAAAATGAAACTGGTAAAACGTTATTCAGAAAAGCAAAATAACAGTGGCAAATTGTTGGATATCGGAGCAGGTACCGGCGCATTTATACATAAGGCAACATCAGCAAAGTGGTTGGCTCAAGGCCTGGAACCAGATGAAAGAGCAAGGGAAATATGCCTCAATAAGTACCAGGTACAATTGGACAGCCCTGACAAATTATTTCAATTACCTTCAGATGAATTCGATACTGTTACAATGTGGCATGTGTTGGAGCATGTACACCAGTTACATGAATATATGGGCCAAATAAAGCGGATATTAAAAAATGATGGTGTGGCATTTATTGCATTACCTAATTATACCTCATGGGATGCAAACTATTATGCAGCAAATTGGGCAGCATACGATGTGCCCCGTCATTTATATCATTTTGCCCCGTCCTCTGTACGATCACTTGCAGCAAAACACGGGATACAGGTTGAATTAACAAAACCCATGTGGCTGGATGCTTTCTACATTGCGATGCTTAGTGAAAACTATAAAAACGGAAAAGGCAATATTGTATCTGCATTAATGAATGGCCTTAAATCAAACCATCACGCAATAACCAATAATGAAACCTGCAGTTCGCTTGTGTATATAATTCGAAAAGCATAATTAAAAGGTTATCATATTTTTGTTAGCAGCTTTACAAAATGTATACTTTCTACAAATTCATAGGACTAATTTGCTTTGTTACTTTTAGCCAACAAATTAAAAGTCAAAGCCTCGATGAGTTAACAATTTTCAATTCATTAATTGACTCGATTTATGACATCAATACTTGTCATAAAATTATTTATCCACCTTATTATAAATGTTGTAATCAGGACACCTTGCATGGTCACAAAATGGATGAATGTTGTAAGACAAGTTCAATCCCAAAAAAGTTTAGAGTTTATTGTTCTCACTGCATGGATAAGCAAGAGTTTGATTCATTACATCAAATAATGATTATCGATGATTCGCTTTCAACTCTTGACTTAAGAAAATATAAAAAATATTTACTGACAAGAATTTCTAAGAAGTCGAAATTTTATGACTTTATAAAAAATATAAAAAAACCAGTAAGGACAAGAGGTTATCATCTTGATAGTCTTAAACAAGGAAATATTAAATTCACAACTTTGGAAGAATTTAATAAACAAAAATATGAGCATCGTTTTGGTAAATCCGGGAAGCAATTGTTTTTAGGTTACTTTGACCTATCCCGAATTTATGCTGACCTTACAAAAGGCATTGCAATTTTTAAAATGAATTGGGTTGGTGGTGGAACCTGCGGATACGAGGTCTTAATTCTTATTTATCGAGAAGGTATTACCTGGAAAATCGAAAAGAAAATTGGAATGGGTGTATATTGACTGCACCCTTGCTAACATTGTTTTTACAGCTTGACTGACTTGGCGTTGAAGCAATGTATTCCCGCCCTGTAGAAAGGCCTGAACGAAATATCCATAGTGATATTTTTTGTTGAAATCGGGCCCGAATGAATGCAGGATTGACTTAAATCTTTTAACCCTCCTTAATACTTTAAGAGTACTTGTATTTTATCTATAACACAATTAAAGCTGCACAAATCTATGCGGTACAAGTGAGTGACACAACAATGTTCCTCATGGCTGCTTCTTAGTTCGTGCAACAAAACTGTATTCATTTTAGCAGTTACCTGTTGCAATTGTTGAAATACACAAAAACCTCCCTAATTTTATCTGCTTATCAAATTGACTAATGCTAAAAGAAAAAATCCTGCATAAATTATTAATGTTGGTTTACTGCTGGATAATCTCTTTATCTGCAATAGCTCAGTGTGTTTCACCCACTTTAGCAACACCTTACCAGGAAGATTTTGAAACGAATGATGGCAATTGGTTTACCGGAGGGGTTTCATCAGACTGGGCCTGGGGCAGCCCTTCAAAGCCGTTAATCCGTAATGCAGGCAGTGGCAACAATTGCTGGATTGTGGGCGGACTTACCGGTAATAATTATGCAAATGGAGAAGCATCGTGGTTGCAAAGCCCCTGCTTTGATTTTTCAGCACTTAAATATCCCTATATCAGTTTTGTTGTTTTTTGGGAAACAGAAAGCAGGTTTGACGGTGCTAACCTTCAATATTCTTTAGACCAGGGCAATACCTGGATAAACCTGGGCGCTACCTCAGATGCAGCCAATTGTTTAAATAGTAACTGGTATAATTTCTCATCCATCACTTATTTGGCTCCAGTATCTCCGGTAAAAGAAGGATGGTCGGGAAATATACAA
>JANMVB010000617.1:0-2552 GCA_031392305.1 Ferruginibacter sp. | reverse complement strand
CTTTACAGCGGATTTTACTGAGTTCTTTATTTTTTTGGAAAGGGATATTTTTCCCTTTCCCATTTTTTTACTGATATAGTTGATGAATGAGTTTATGTATATCAGGGTGTCGTAACCTACAGCACCTAATTTAGCCAGCCACTTGCTGTGCTTCATAATTACATCAAACACATCTCCATGAAATATCCAGCTCCTGGTATTGTTGGAGTGGTGTATCACCATTTTATTTACAATGTGAAAATCGCCTATAGAAAAATGCTCGAATCTGCGTAGCATTTCATCGTGATTGCCGGTGATGTAATATACTTTTACACCACGGCTAAGCATACTTGTAATTTGCTTGATAACCTGCATGTGCCCTGCCGGCCAGTACTTTTTGCTAAACTGCCAGATGTCTATTATATCGCCGTTTAGTACAAGTATAGTGGGGTCGATGGTAGAAAGATAGCGGGACAATTCAGTGGCACGGCATCCAAATGTACCAAGGTGTACATCAGATATTATTGCTACATCCAGTTTTCTTTTTTCCAATAGGATTTAGTTTGCATAAAGTTCAAATTGGTATGTTTTGTAATTGTGAATGTATTGTTACCAAAACATAAACATTTGAAAGAAGATGATACAGCAAAAAAGCGATAGAATATTTATTTTGAAAGCAGGTAGCCGTAACAGCAAGTATAAAAATTATTGCTGATAACTATTGCACTATATATTTATTGGGAAAAGATCCACATTGGTATGCGGTACAAGTGAGTGACACAACGATGTTGAGCGGTGCTTCGTAGTTTGGGCAAAAAGAATTTGAATAATTAAAAAAAAATTGAGCGATATTTTTAAAAGAAAAAAGCAATGTGCTTTTCGTTATCAATTATCAATTATTGATTTATCCATTTTCCTTTTTTGCTTCAAGCGTAAAGCCAAATGTAGTGCCTACATCAATGGCGCTCCTTACATGAATGGCTTGGTGATGTGCTTCAATAATATGTTTGCAGATTGCAAGCCCGAGCCCGCTGCCACCTACTTTGCGGCTTCTTGCAAGATCGGTACGATAAAAGCGCTCGAATATTCTGCCCAAATGCTCTTCGGCTATTCCGGCACCGTCATCGCTTATTTCTGTTAGTATTCTTTTACCGTCAATTTTATATGCGCTTGCTTCTATTACCCCGTTTTGCTTTCCATATTTTATGGCATTGTCAATAAGGTTAATCAATACCTGTTGTATTTTTTCTTTATCGGCATATACGGTAAGGGGCAATTCGCATCCCTTTTTTATCAACAACTTTATTTGTTTTTCATCTGCTTTTATGGAGAGGGATTCAAATACATCTTTCACCAGGTCTTGTATAATAAAATTGGCTTTATACAATAATTGCTCTCCTCTTTCCAGTTTTGATATTTCATCAAGGTCATCTACAAGGTTTACAAGGCGGTCAATATTTCGGGATGTGCTCTGCAGAAATTTTGTATTTACCTGTGGGTTTTCCAGTGCGCCATTTAGCAATGTATCTACATAGCCCTGTATGGCGAATATGGGTGTTTTTAACTCATGCGAAAGGTTTTGCAGAAACTCCTTTCGATACACTTCATTTCTTTTTAGTACTTCTATTTCTGCTTTTCGTTGTTCTGCCCAGTTTTCCACATCTTCCCTTACTTCATCAATACTTTTTTGCGGCAAAATATTTTTGTAATAAAACTCCTCCCGCTTGCTTGCTTTGGTTTGATAAATGAGTTTGTATATCAACTTTATTTTACGGTAAATAAAACTTTGTACCATAAAATGGATGAGGCCATAACTGCCAATGGCAATAACAAAAAAGGAGCCGAGGGCAATCAATAAATCGGGATGAAAAAAATAGATGCCAATACTTACCGGCAGTGAAATAATAAATGCAGTAGTTGCTGAAAGTTGCTGCGGCGACAGATTTTTTGTGGGGAACATACGCTTACGATTACCTTCTTTTTTTATCAAATATAGTTACGCAACTGCACAAATAAATTTTACATGGCCATCAGCACAGCAGCATAATGGCAAATGGCTGCTGCTAAAACAAACAAATGCCAGATAACATGGTGGTAAATATATTTTTGCCACAAATAGAAGATAACTCCAAGTGAATATAATACACCACCAACGGTTATTAAAGTAATTACATTAAGCGGCATTGTTGCAAAGAAAGTTTTATTGTCGGCAAATAATATCCAGCCCATCAATACATATAACAGTGTAGATAATATTTCGTGCCGCCCTGTATAAAATATTTTGAAAAATATACCAAACAAAGTAAGGCCCCACAAAATCACCAGTAAAGTGATGCCAAAATTGTTGTTTACGTAAATGAGTATGAGCGGTGTGTAAGTGCCTGCAATTAAAAAATAGATGCTGATATGATCAAGTATTTTTAAAATATTTTTTAACTGTGGTTGCTGAAACCCATGATAAAGTGTAGAAGCAATAAACACCATCAGGAAGCAGGCGGCATAAATAATGGCACCGGTAATTGGGGCAGGGTTTCCATCTTTAGCTGCTTGCATAATAAGTAAAGGCATACTTA
>JANMVB010000614.1:0-2542 GCA_031392305.1 Ferruginibacter sp. | reverse complement strand
ACGGGTAGCTTTTTTTTGATGGTAGTTTCAATGTCATTTATCAATACGCCTGTTACTACAGACACCAGGATATGTTTACTGGTAAGTTCTTTTTTAAATCCGTTTAATACATCACTTACCTGGAAGGGTTTTATAGCCAGTATCACTAACTCACTACTACGAACAGCCGCTGCATTATCAGCAGTAACATTAACACCAATATCTGCCAGGTGTTTAATTGTAGCAATATTTCTTTTGGTAACCGTAATTTCAGTTGCCTTGCAAAATTTACTTTTTATTAATCCTTCGGCGATGGCGGTACCCAGGTTTCCTCCACCAATGATGGCAATCTTTTTATTCATTATTTTATGCTGATTTTTTATAAAGAAGAAATTACAAAACTAAGTTTCTATTTTAACGAAAATAAAGCTCCGTCAGGATGCTTGGGGCTGAGTATGCCTAATAAACATTGACATTATTTATAAGGCCCTACTGTTGCCCCCATCCCCTAAAGGGGAGGTCTTCTACCATTATGCTTCTTTCGCAACAGTTTTTCTGTTCACAGAAAGATAGTATTCATTTTAATACTCCAATAAACCCTAAACCCTAAACCCTAAACCGTCTTCTAAAGCGCCACCAACGCCTGCTCCGATTCATGCCCGGCCAATAAATTTCCGATAGCATTATCATATTTTTCTTTCCAGCTTGTAATGGTACCCCAGTCTTCGCCATCTATAATTATTGCACCATCAGTTACAGTACCCAACGCTTCAAAAGCAATATTTAATGCCGTTACTTTCCGTTTAAAATCACCCAATTGTTTTTCATTAACAGATACTAATACCCTGCTTTGGGCTTCGCCAAATAAGTAGGCATCTTTCCTGATTGCTTCATTAGTTTCGATGGTATAACCCAGGTTGTGATTAAAGCCACTTTCAGTAAGTGTAATAAAAACACCGCCCTCACTCACATCATGTGCAGAGGCTATTAATTTTTCTTTTATCAACAATTCAATAACACGGTGAAGCCCAAACTCTTCATCCAAATCAAAATGTGGGGCCGGGCTAAATTCCACGCCATGTATTTTATGCAGGTATTCTGATGAATTAAAATCATTGCTGCCTGCGCCGATCATGAAAATATGATCCCCCGCCTTTTTAAAATCCATCGTCATTTTATTTTCAACATTATCCAGCAGGCCCACCATGCCAATTGTTGGTGTTGGGTAAACAGGTCCATCCGGGCCCTGGTTGTAAAAACTTACATTACCACCCGTAACCGGTGTGTCAAATTTTACACAGGCTACACCCATGCCTTTTATGGCATTTACAAACTGGTAATATACTTCCGGATTGTAAGGATTGCCAAAGTTGAGGCAATTGGTAACACCCAGTGGCTGGCCACCGCTGCAAACAATATTCCGGGCAGCTTCAGCTACCGCAATCATTGCACCCTTGTATGGATCAGCATAAACGTAGCGGCTGTTGCAATCTGTTGTAAGCGCAAGCCCTTTGTTGGTGGGTTTCGCCACTACAATCGCAGCATCACTCGGTGCATTTGTGCTGCTGGTACCGGCACCTACCATGCTATCATATTGTGTATAAACCCAACGCTTGCTTGCAATATTCGGAATTGCTATTAATTGCGCTGCAACGGCCTGCAAATCCGCAGGAACTTCAATAGTTGCAGGGTCAAAATTTTCTATCTCTTTCAGGTATGTTGGTTTGGTATATTCCCTGTCATACTGTGGTGCACCACCCCCCAACACCAATTCCTCAGCCGGCAATGTGGCTTCAAGTATGCCGTGCATATAAAATTCGAGGTTGCCGCTTTCGGTTACCGTACCAATTTCGCTGCAGGGCAGGTCCCATTTTTCAAACACATTTATTACTTCCGCTTCCCGGCCCTTTTCTACTACCATCAGCATCCGCTCCTGGCTTTCGCTCAGTAACAATTCCCACGCCTTCATGTTTTGCTGGCGCATGGGTACTTTGTCAAGGTCAATACGCATACCCGATTTCCCTTTGGCACTCATCTCAGCCGTGGAGCAAATAATGCCCGCCGCACCCATATCCTGCATGCCAACAATGGCACCGGTTTTTATCACTTCCAGGCAGGCTTCCAGTAATTTTTTTTCCTGGAAGGGGTCACCCACCTGCACTGCAGGCAGGTCTTCCGCACTATCCGCAGTAATATTAGCCGATGCAAATGATGCCCCGCCAATGCCATCTTTACCAGTGGCACTCCCCACAAAAAAGACTGGGTTGCCGGCACCTTCTGCCGTAGCAGAAATGGTGTCCCCGTTTTTTAATATGCCCACGCTCATTGCGTTAACCAGCGGGTTGGTATGATAACAACTTTCAAAATATATTTCGCCGCCAACAGTAGGTACACCAAAGCAATTGCCGTAGTGCCCGATGCCATGTACCACACCGGCCAGCAGGTGCTGTGTTTTTGCTTCTGTTAAATTACCAAAGCGCAATGAGTTTAAAGAAGCGATGGGCCTTGCACCCATGGTAAATATATCCCGGTGAATACCACCAACCCCGGTAGCTGCTCCCTG
>JANMVB010000537.1:0-16250 GCA_031392305.1 Ferruginibacter sp. | reverse complement strand
GTGTTGGTTTTTGCAATTAAATTAAAGTTCCATTTATTGCTTTTATTGATAGCAAATGAAAAATCATGCAGGGTTGTTAAATCATCTGTTGCCCGCTGTATATGCGCTGCACTTGTTAATCCAGATTTTTGAATAGCGAAGGTCCAATGCAATTCATTCGTCATGGCAAATCTGCTGCTTTCTTTGTAGTAATTTAAACCAAGGTCCAATGCTGAAGTGGCTGAAAAACTTTTTTTATCCTGCCCACTGGCGGAATTAAACTCCAAAATATTTCCCAGGTTTAAACCTATGCCAACAATAAACTGGAAAGGTTTTACCTGCTCTTCTTCGCCTTGTTTTTCGACGGAGTTAGAATCAGCAAACAAACGATGCTCCACCAGGTTCGAATCGTAATTATTGTACACAACCGAGTCAACTAAACTTTTTGCAATGGTAGCTTTTACTACTTTGTTGGCTGTATTAATAAATGCAACATTGTATTTTTTGTTGGTTTCTTTTAATACCCAGCACCGTAATTGCGTGGAATCTTTTTTAAAAATCACATCCCTTTGTGCGGATACATTTGAGGCGGTAATTATAAAAACAAACAACAATAAATAAATTGAAAAATGAATGCTGCAGGTAGCATTTGCATGCCGGGCTATGGATGTATATTTAAGGTTTTTCATGCTGGTTGTGGGGTATAGCAAGGTGAAATACTGTAGTAAAAAAGCAGGAAGCTTTTGACTGCTCCCTGCTTTTAAAATATTATTTTTTTGTACCGGCGTTCCCTTTTTCATTGATGGCCATACATACACCATCCTGCATAGTTAATATAAAATGGCAGGCAGCATATGATTTTGAGCTGCTTGAATTAGTTGCTCCCCAGCTCCACGAAACGGACATATCATACTCGCCATCCGGGCAATCTGCAGGCAATGTAAATTCTCCATCTTCCACCACAATTTTGTTGAACTGGCCACCACCAGGGTTTTTACCACCTTTTACAATGATGCCGCCAATGGGCGAGCCTGCAGTTCTTTTTCCCGAAGATTGGCCTGTAGCAACATCTCTTGGACTTTTAATTTCTGTTACAGAATTATCTGCGGAGCTTATAGAAAAATGGTAAGGCTTGTGTTGCCGCTTACCCGTAGCAAGGCCACTGGCCGCATCCCGTGGCGATTTAATGGTGTTTTCAAAAACAATATCACAACCATTATCTGAGCTACTTACTTTTACCATGCACACCCGGTCGTTTTTAATATTGCTTTTCGTTTTTATTTTTTGATCTGGCCGGTTTGCCTCCTGTGCATTTAACTGGCCTGTAATACAAGTGGCTGCAATAAATGCAGTGGCAATAAAAATTTGTTTTTTCATTTTAATTGGTTTTATTAGTGCCTACTCTGTTACGGTTTTCGGCATACCCGGTTAAATTGATGCAAATCGTTTTTTATGGTATAAGTTTGCTGCTGATTATAATAAAAACCAGAAAGCCATACACATAAACGTAATATGTTTATATATATTATTAGCGAAGCATCCTAAGCAATAACCAGATTTTCTTTTCAACATGATTGCTACAGGTAAATGCTGGTTGTTAATATTAACTTCTATTCATTCCAATCAATATTTTATCTTTGAAGCTATAATAAAAATATTTTATGAAGTTTATCGTTTCGTCCTCGGCCTTGCTAAAACAACTGTTACAGATCAATGGTGTTATTAATGCCAATACCGTATTACCAATTTTAGAAGATTTTTTGTTTGAGATTGATAAAAACAAGCTCACGGTGGTAGCAACTGATCTTGAAACGGTGATGAAAGTGCATTTGGATGTGGAAGCCAAAGACAGTGGCAAAGTATGTATCCCTGCTAAAATACTGATGGATTCATTAAAGAACATTGCTGAGCAACCCCTCACATTTAATATTGATAAAAACTTTGGTATTGAACTTACCAGCGATAATGGCAAGTACAAAGTAATGGGCGAAAACCCCGATAATTTTCCCAAAGAACCTGCCGCAGATGATGCCAATTCTTTTACCATGACCTCAAGCGCTTTGGTAACAGCCATCAACAAAAGTCTTTTTGCGGTAAGCAACGATGACCTTCGTCCTGCCATGACGGGTGTATTTTTTGAATTAGATAAAAAAGGCATTACCTGCGTAGCCACCGATGCACACCGCCTGGTAAAATATAAACGAACAGATGTAAGCTGCCCTAAAACAGACACTTTTATTGTGCCCAAAAAACCATTGACTTTACTAAAAAGTGCACTGCCTGATAATGAAGATGAACTAACGATTTCGTACAACAGCAATCACCTGTTTGTAAAACATGGCGGTACCGAATTGGTCTGTCGCCTAATCGATGCCCGTTTCCCCGACTATAAAGTGGTGATACCTGTTGACAATCCTTACAAACTAACGGTAAACAAAAACGATTTTCAAAGTGCCTTGCGCAGGGTGAGTGTGTTTAGTAATAAAAGCACCAACCAGGTGGCACTAAGCATTACCGGCAGCGAATTGCAACTGGCCGCACAGGATATTGATTTTAGTTTTGAAGGCAACGAGCGGATGAGCTGTCAGTATGATGGCGAAGATCTGCAGATTGCATTCAATGCAAAATTTTTGATAGAGATGTTGAATGCTGCAGAAACCCCCGAAATAAATATTGAATTAAGTACCTCCACCAAGGCCGGCATTATCCGTCCTACAGAGTCGGAAGAACATGAGGAATTACTGATGTTGGTAATGCCATTGATGTTGAATAATTAAACGCCAAAAAGGTAACGTTTTTATAAGAATAATTTTATTAAAACAGGGCTTGCACAATTGCGGGCCCTGTTTTATTTTTTTGTTTCCCGGCGAAGGAGCCCTGGTCAACATCGTTGTGTCACTCCCTTGTACTGCATACCAACTGGGGTCTTTAATTGCGTGATATGTAGCCAAAAAAGCCGTCGTTGCGTCTCCAGACCAATGACCGAAGGGTAACGACCGAAGAAAATTCTTTTATGTGCATCAGCTTCTGCTGTTGGTCTGGAGACGCAACAGCGGCCTGCCCGGATAACCCGATGCCTGAATAGGATCAACATATACTTTGGTAAAAGCTTCATTGAAAAACAACTGCTTAATGGATGCCGGATAGTAACGGAAAGCCCGGTGAAGGTTTTGCAGCGCAGGCTTTGTGCCGAACTTGCAGTGGATAGCCGGAACAAAAGCTGCATTTAGTTTTAATGCCGATAGCCCCACATTGAATGAACTGTTGATAATTGAAAATGAAAGCGAAATATCGGTTACTTGCTGCAATACCTGCCCGACAATAACGTTAACAAAAAGCCAGCTATTATTTTTCTCTCTACTTTTGAGGCAAATTCAATCAATTTGAATTTTTATAAATTCCTTTTCATGAAAAATTATTACCCCCGGGTTTTAACGGTTGTATTGTTATTCATTTCTTCCATCGTTTTTGCACAAGCTCCTACTCAGCCTATCCGGTTTGCCAATGGCGATTTTATCCCGGCTAATAATATTGACGCACAAACGTTTAAAACAACTGCACTTTCAAAGGTAGCATTTGAAGGCAGGTTTTTTGTGGTGGTACAATTTGCAACATTACCTTCTTTGCAGGTACAACAAAATTTAAGGAAGGCCGGGGTAGAGTTGGAAAATTATCTGCCGGGCAAGGCATACTATGCTACCATCAATGCAGGTTTCAATTTCGGTACAGCACGGGCGTTCAATATTTTGTCAATAGATGCGTTGCCGCCCTTTTATAAAATAGATGCGGAACTTGTAAAGTATAAATCAGCTACCGATAAACAAAGCCAAAAAAATATTGCTGTAGGATTTTATGCGGCAGTGGATAAAAAAACTGTAGTACAGCAACTGCAAAACCTGGGGGCAAAAATT
This sequence comes from Ferruginibacter sp., assembly GCA_031392305.1. Taxonomy (GTDB): domain Bacteria; phylum Bacteroidota; class Bacteroidia; order Chitinophagales; family Chitinophagaceae; genus Ferruginibacter. The sequence continues at coordinate 12,360 of JANMVB010000537.1, read as the reverse complement.
GTAGTTACAAAATATGAGGAAGCCGGTATTATTTTTATACAATCCGATCCTGCTATCATTCAACAAGTGGCGGCGCTTCCATTTGTAAGCAGCCTTCAACTACAATCCATCACAGATAAGCCATTAAATTATAATAGTGTCGGTACGCATGGCATAAGTGGCCTGAATGCATTGAATGGAAAAAATTTAAATGGCAAAGGTGTTACCATTGGTGTGGGAGATAACGCAGATATTTCGACCCATACAGATTTTACAGGAAGGTTAATTAACCGCAGCCCATGGGTACCTGCTGATCATGGAACCCATGTTTCCGGCACAGCGGCGGGTGGTGGCATCATCAATGTAAAGCACCATGGCATGGCGCCAAAAGCCACTATCATCAACCAGTTTTTTAGCGATATCATTGTAAACGCTCCGGCATATACCATCGATAATAATTTAATTGCTACCAATAATTCTTACTATTCAGTAGAAGCTGGCTGTCCGGGTAATGGCAAGTATGATGTGCTGAGTAATTATGTAGATAAACAGATGGGGGATTATCCGCAACTGCTGCATGTAATAGCTTCAGGCAATGATGGCACGTACACCTGCTCCGGTTTTTTGCCGGGTTTTGCCACCGTAAAATCTGGCTGGCAAAGTGCAAAAAATGTACTTACTGTTGGGGCTATGCAGGCCAATAATTATGGCATCGCATATTTCAGCAGCCGGGGCCCGTTAAAAGATGGAAGGCTTAAACCGGAGATTACCGCTAATGGCTGGGCTACTGTGTCAACCAATGCAAATGATGCTTATGGAGCAAATTATGGCACCAGCATGAGTACCCCGGTGATAACTGGTGCTGCTGCATTAATGTATGAACGTTACCGCCAGAAAAATGCGGGAACTGATCCTAAAAGCAGCCTTATAAAAACCTTGCTTTGCAATACTGCAGAAGACCTGGGAAATGCCGGGCCCGATTTCACTTTTGGGTTTGGTATGATCAATGCCCGCCGTGCCATTGATGCAATAGATAGCAACCGGTACATCATAAATGCAGTGGCAAATGGCGGCAATCAGCAACATATCATCAACGTGCCTGCCAATACCCGGCGGCTGAAAGTAATGTTGTATTGGGCAGATGAAGAAGCTGCCATCAATGCTGCTGTTGCTTTAGTTAACGACCTTGACCTTTCGGTCACCGAACCATCCACATTGTTGCACCGGCCACTTATTTTAAACCCGGCCCCATCAAATGTAAATGATGTGGCAACAGAGGGTGCAGACCATACCAATAATATTGAACAGGTTATCATCAATAACCCGGCAGCGGGAAATTATACCATTAATGTAAATGGATTTGGTGTACCGGCTGGCACACAGGAATACATAATCAGCTATGAAACAGACAGGCCTTCGGTAACAGTTGAATATCCTTTCGGCGGCGAAAAATTAGTGCCTGCTGAAAAGGATAGTATCCGCTGGACAGCGTATGGTAATGAGGCGAATACATTTACCGTTGAATACTCCCTCAATAATGGTAGCGCATGGACGCTTATTAAAAACAATGTGGCAGCAACTGCAAGAAGCATTTCCTGGACGATACCAGCCACTTTCACAAAAGATGGTTTGGTAAGGGTAAGCAGGAACGGTACTGCACTTACAGACCAAAGCGATTTTAATTTTACAATCATGAATGCACCCGTGGTTACTTCAACCAATGTATGCGAAGGTGCTATACAATTAAAATGGAAAACCATTGCCAGTGCTACTTCTTATGATGTGTTGCAACTGGTAGCAGATAGTATGCAGGTAATTGGCAACACTACCGATACCACTTTTATACTATCCGGCCTGGATAAATTCAAAAAAACCTGGATGGGCGTGGCCGCAAAAAACGGCATTTTCAGTGGCAGGCGTTCTGTTTCTGTAAGTGCAATACCAAACAGTGGATTGTGTAGCCTGGCGGTTTTCAACAACGATATTAAAGCAGATACAATACTGGAACCGATGAGTGCCCGCCAGGGATATACAACCGCAATAAATGCAACAAAGCCTGTGAAAGTACTATTGCGAAATTTGGGAACGGTTGCAGTAAGCGGTCCGATAAATGTTTCTTACAATTATGCAGGTACAACCATCACTGAAATATTAAACACTACTATTGCTGCCGGGGGCAATTATACATACATATTTACGGGTGCTTATATCATTCCCCCTGCGGGCTACCGCTATGATTTTAAAGCATGGGCAACAGTTGCAAGCGATGGCAACCACCTCAATGATACTGCATATAAAACAGTAAAGTACATTAACAATGATGCCATCACAAGCCTGCCAATAACTGAGGATTTTGAAACAATGTCCGCCAATAATTTTATTAAAAATGAAATGGCCATTGGCGAAAATAAATACCTCGACTTCTCCCGGAGTTCAGCAAGGGGCAGGGCCAGAAGTTTTGTAAACACCGGCTTTTCATATAGCGACAGCAAGGCGCTTACGCTTGATCAAACTCCATACAGTGGTACTACAAACACTGATAGTGTTACCATTAGTTATAACCTGGCCAACTACACAGGCAAGCAACTTCGTTTTAATTTTTATTATAAAAATCATGGACAGGCAGATGCGCCGGGAAATAAAGTATGGATCAGGGGAAATGAAAATGACGCATGGGTGCAGGCATTCGATTTGTATGCCCGGCAGGCTGCACTTGGCCAATGGGCAAATGGCGATATCAATATTAATGAAGCATTAGATAATGCGGTACCACCACAAATTGTTACCTCCACTTTTCAGTTTAAAATCGGGCAGCAGGGAAACAATAGTGCTAACTCAGCCAATGCCGTAGTTGATAATGATGATGGTTATACTTTTGATAACCTGTTACTAAACGAAGTGGTGAACGATGTAGCGATGATAAGTATCAATTCACCATCAGTCAGCGATTGCTCTTTATCTGCAGCCAATCCTGTTAGTATAAAAATTAAAAGTTTTAATACCGTTACACTGAATAATTTGCAGGTGAGCTACCAGGTAAATGGCGGAGCTATCGTTACTGAAACCATACCTGCTATCGCACCCAATCAAACCCTGGATTATGTGTTTACACAAACCGCTAACCTCTCGGCCAATATTGATTATAATATTGGCGTATGGGTAAAATATCCTACTGATAGTTATGCAAACAATGACAGTATTGTAAATTTTATTGTTCATAATAACCCACTGATAAGTACCTATCCTTACCTGCAAAGTTTTGAAAATGATAATGGCTTTTTTTACACAAAGGGCACCAACACAAGCTGGCAATGGGGTACACCTTCCAAGGCGGTTATTACCAAAGCTGCCAATGGTAGTAAAGCATGGGTAACCAGCCTTACTTCAAATTATTCCGACAATGAAACCTCTTACCTTCATTCACCTTGTTTCAATCTTACAGGCCTGGTGCAACCCATGTTATCCTTCAGCCATATATTTCAAATAGAAATGGATTATGATTATAGCTGGGTTGAATATTCTACCGATGGGGTGGTGTGGCAAAAACTGGGCGATGTAGCAACCGGCACCAATTGGTATGATAATGTAGCTTTAAATAACTGGAGCCTTTCCCGTACAAAGTGGCATGTGGCAAGTATTCCATTGCCTGTTGGTGCAACCACTATCCGCTTTCGTTTTATATTGAGCAGCGATGCCGGTGTTACCGAAGAAGGAGTTGGTATTGATGATTTTCATGTATTTGATAAAGCCCCAATTTATGAAGGCCCGCCGGTTACTGGGGTTACACAAAACGTGAGCGGAACAAACTGGGCGCATTTTTCTTCAGGCGGCAACCGCATTGTTTCACTCAATGCCAACGGAAACAATCTCGGCACTACCACCGTACAGGTGCATCCTTTTGCAGGGCCGGTGCGTAACAGCAACAATGCATATTACGCCAACAGAAATATTGTAGTAAAGCCTGCAAATTTCCCCACCGGAAATGTAGCCATTCGTTTTTATTTTACGGATACCGAAGCACAGGACCTGGTGAACGCATCAGGCTGTGGTACCTGTACCAACCCTTACGATCCTTACGAACTCAGCAGTACAAAATACAGCAGCAGCCGTGGTGATGAAAATGGTTTATTGGCAGATGACCTCACCGGTTTCTTCCAATATATTTTACCCGACAGCACCACCATTGTTCCTTATGATAAAGGCTACTATGCCGAATTCAATGTAAAAAGTTTTAGTGAGTTTTGGCTAAGCATCGATAATATTAAACCTGCCGTAAGTGGCGTATGTCCTGGCGATCCAATAGTGTTCACCGCAGCGGCAACCGGTACCACTTACCAGTGGCAGGAAGATAGCGGCGCAGGCATAATTAATATCAATGACAACGCTACTTATTCAGGCACAACAACTGCCACATTGCAATTGAATAACCTGTCCACAAACTACACCGGTTACAAATACCGTTGTGTGGTAAATGGCGTACCCGGCAGTTTTAATACCGTGCGTTTTACCAATGTTTGGGCAGGCACTACCGACACCAATTGGTTCCTTGCCTCCAACTGGAGTTGTGGCACCGTGCCGGATCAATATACTGATGCAATCATCCCCGGCGGCCTCAATATTTACCCGGTAATAAATGCCAACGCCGTTGTAAAAAGTATCAGTGCCCATCCCGGGGCATCGGTTACCGTTAGTGGCAGTGCCGCTTTGCAAATTAACGGACAGTAATGTGTGGGAGTAATTTTTTTATTTGGTAGCAAACTGCGAATCTTTGGGCATTCCGAAATTTGGGATATCGCAAATACAATTATTGAACAAGCATTTTATCAATGCTCATCATCGTTGTGTCACTCACTTGTACGATATACCAGTGGGGAGCTTTACCTGCGATGTGTCGTTTGTACTTTGGGGAGGAAATTTTCAAGAACATCTTGTACCATATTGTGAGTAAATAATAGTTACCATTTTTTTACAATTTCCTTAAGTTTATCCTGAGAAACAACCTGTTTTGTTTCAAGTTGTTTTAGGCCATTTTCAATTTTGTCAATGAATATTAACTTTTCAAGAAATTCCTCTAATTCAAACTCATCGGGAAGATCATTGACGATATCTATTGCTTTGTCTTTATTCATATTTTACATTTTTAAAAATTAATATTTTTTCTGATGGTGCCCTCCATTGAAATTCCATTAAAAGCAAGTTTCGAAAATCCTTCAACCTTATACCATGCTTATACGAATGCTATAATTTATAGAAAGACTGACTAATTTTTACACTTGCCTTCAATTAAATTTATGTGAACGTTATATTGCCAGTTATCAATTTGTGCATCAGACCAAAAGTTTGTAAAATGAAATACTCTGCCATAACAAAAAGTTATGGAAAAATCATTGTTATACTTCCAGGCAATATCTAAGTCAGAACAATTATCCGAAGTAAATATTGATAGGTTGAAGTTATCCTCTTCAACTATTTCGTTAGGCCTCATTAATAAAACTAAAAAAGAATTAGCGACAGTTGCTCCACCATAATTTTCAATTAATACCGCTTTTACTCGTTTATCAGGGGATACAACTTCTTTTAAAATTTTGAAAGGCTCCCGTTCCTGATTTTTTGGTGGGTGACCCTTTTTGAAAGTACAGGAGCTAAAAAATATAAGTGCAAAAATGTATTTTGTCATATTTATCTTAGGTGTTTAAAATATAATATCGCTCAAATCAAATATACAGTGATCTTGTCATTGCATTAATAAAACCACTCCCCACAAATTTTCTTCCCCACTTATCTCTTTATTTGTAAATTGAAAGTTCAAAAAATATTTTATGGCATTACAACCCTGGCGTAGTGGAAAAGTTATCAGGATAGAAAACGAAACCAGCGACACAAGAAGGTTCTGGATTGAAGTGCCGGAGATACCCGTTTTTGATTTTATACCCGGTCAGTTTGTAACACTTGATCTTCCGATTCATGAAAAACCAAACAAGCGTTGGCGCAGTTATTCCATTGCCTCCTGGCCGGATGGTACCAATGTATTTGAACTGCTGATTGTGCTGGATAAACTCGGTGCAGGCACTGCCTATCTTTTTAATGAAGTGGTGGTTGGTTCAGAGCTGCTGCTGCGTGGCCCACAAGGTGTGTTTATTTTAAAGGAGCCGCTGGAAAACGACCTGCTCCTGATCTGCACCGGTACCGGCATTGCGCCCTTTCGCAGTATGCTCCATCATATAAAAAATCACGATATCCCACATAAGAATATTCACCTCGTGTTTGGTTGCCGCACCAAAGAAAGCTTACTGTATTATGAGGAAATGAAAAATCTCCAGGAAGATATACCCGGCTTTCATTATATACCCACCCTGTCCCGGCAACAATGGGAAGGCAAATCGGGGTATGTGCATGGTGTGTACGAAGAGTTGTGTGCAACAAGGCAACCAGCCAACTTTTTTCTCTGCGGCTGGAAGGGAATGATTGATGAAGCAAGGGCTAAAATAACAGCGATGGGCTATGATAAAAAATCAATTCATTTTGAAATATATGGCTGATCGTTTTCGTAATAAATAACAGTGAACGAAATATCACGAATTGATTTAGTTAAAAGTTTTTTACTAACTTGTAATTCAACAAAAAAACGCTTTGCTATGGGTGCCTCTTCCATGATCGTATTAATAATTGCTGCGCTGGCGTTTTCTTCTATCGCCATCATGGCTGCAAGGCTGGTAACGAAGTTTACCAAAAATCCACAAAAAGGCGAAGCCTACGAATGCGGAATCCCCACCCAGGGAAAAACCTGGATACAATTAAATGTGGGCTATTATTTATTTGCACTGATATTTTTAATTTTTGATGTGGAACTGGTTTTCCTTTATCCATGGGCGGTAGTAGCTAAAAAAATAGGTTGGCCGGCATTGGTTGAAATCGTTATTTTCTTTTTTATTTTATTTATGGGATTTTTATATGCCCATAAAAAAGGGGCGCTTAAGTGGATGTAAAGCCCCCCTGCCCCCCGAAGGGGGGTAGAAGGCAGGAGCTTTTAAAATTGATATTTCAAATTTTATGGCATAGTAAAAATCAAAAATTGAAGTCACTAATAATGAACGACTCTTCTAATAATTCAGGCTTTTCTTCAATCCCTCCGCCAGCTGGCGGAGGTGGGGGGGCAGGAAGTGGCGAGGCTGTCCAAATTTACGAAACTCCCGGAGGAGGCATCGTGTTGAGCAAGCTCGATGATGTAATCAACTGGGCACGGTCCAATTCATTGTGGCCGCTAACTTTTGCTACAAGTTGTTGCGGTATAGAAATGATGGCGGTTGCTTCAGCGAAATATGATTTTTCCCGCTTTGGTTTTGAAGTGGCAAGGGCCTCTCCACGACAGGCAGATGTAATTATCATTGCCGGCACCATTGTAAATAAAATGGCACCGGTATTAAAAAGATTATACGATCAGATGGCCGACCCTAAATATGTAATTGCCATGGGAGCCTGTGCCATCAGCGGGGGCCCTTTTTTTTATAATACCTATTCTGTGGTAAAAGGTGCAGATCATGTGATACCGGTGGATGTGTATGTGGCGGGTTGTCCGCCCCGGCCCGAAGCATTATTGCATGCACTGATAAGCTTACAGGAAAAGATTAAAAGTGGATTAACCAGGGAACAGATACAGGTACCAAAACCTACAGCAGCAGGAGATAAATTACATCAACTTTAATTTCATATTCGCTGAATGACCACGGAAGAATTAAAAATTCACATTACTGAACTGCTGCCTGCTGCCACGTTTGAAGAAGGCGGCGAATGGCTCAATATAAATGTGGAGCCGAAAGACTGGCACAGCATTGCATTACAACTTAGAAATGATCCGGCGCTTTTTTTCGATTATCTTTTTTGTGTAACCTGCATCGACTGGAAGACCCATCTTACCATGGTGTATCATGTAAGCTCTACAAAATACCGGCACTGCATCGTAATAAAAGCCAAACTTGATGCGGCTGCGCCAGCAATAGAAACCGTTAGTGATATTTGGCAAACAGCCAATTTTAATGAGCGGGAGGCATACGAAATGTTTGGTGTAAATTTCATCAATCACCCGGATTTAAGATTGCTTATTTTACCTGATGGATGGGAAGGAAAAAGACCTATGTTGAAAGATTTTGAAGACCCCGTAAATATGATAAAGCTATAAACCCGGCGATAAAAAACTTATGAAAACATAGCACGTAGGAAAAGATCCACAATGGTATGCGGTACAAGGGAGTGACACAACAATGCTGAACAAAGAAATTCAGTTCGTACAAAAAGTAAAATTGAAATTAGCAATAACAAAGTGCTTACTAAGGAATAAAAAATGGTTGAAGAAATAGGCAGAACATCTGAAGGCGATATAATAATTAATGTGGGGCCGCAGCATCCTGCCACCCATGGTGTGCTGCATTTGATCATTACATTAAATGGCGAAACCATTAAAAAAGTAGAACCACACCTGGGATACATTCACCGCTCTATTGAAAAAATGTGTGAGAGCCTGAGCTACCGGCAATTCATTTACGTTACCAGCCGGATGGATTATCTTTCTTCTCACATTAATAATCATGCATGTGCTTTATGTGTTGAAAAAGGTCTGCAGGTGGAAATTCCTGCAAGGGCGCAGGTGATACGGATACTATTGGATGAGCTTACCAGGATTGCATCACACGAATTGTGGTGGGGCGCCATGGCCATGGATCTTGGCGCATTCACTCCTTTCTTTCATGCGTTTAGGGAACGGGAAACCATCAATGATATTATGGAAGAAACCTGTGGCGCAAGGCTCACCATGAATTTTATGGTGCCGGGTGGTGTAATGGCAGATATTCATCCTAACTTCCGGCAACGGGTAAAGGATTTTATAACGTTGTTTAAATCAAAAGTGGATGAGTACGCCGAGATGCTCACCGGAAATATTATTTTTATAAACCGCATGAAAGGCGTTGGTGTATTGTCGAAAGAAGATGCAATCTCTTTTGGGTGCACTGGCCCAACGGCAAGGGGTAGTGGCTTACATTGCGATGTAAGAAAATTGTTTCCGTATGAGGGTTATGATAAATTGCAGTTTGATGAAATCATTGAAACAGGCGGTGATTCGCTTGCACGCTATATGGTCCGCCTGCGTGAAATGCACCAGTCCATCAAAATTATAGAACAGTTGATTGACAATATTCCGGAAGGGGATTTCCAGGCTAAGACGAAGGCTGTATTGAAATTACCCAAGGGCGAGTTTTATCAAAGAGTGGAAACAGCAAGGGGTGAGTTTGGTGTGTACATAGTTAGCGAAGGCGGTGCCACACCTTACCGGATAAAATTTCGTAGTCCCGGGTTTGCAAATTTGTCTGCATTGGATCACATGGCGAGGGGAAGTAAATTAGGCGACCTGGTAGCAATGATGGGCACGTTGGATTTAGTGATTCCGGATATTGATAGGTAACAGGACGTCCGCCCCCAAACCCCCTGAAGGGGGTTTAAAGGCAGGAGAATTAGCAAGCAGGTTTCTTATACATATTTATAACTTTTTTAAATAAAATATATTAGCCCCTTTAGGGGTTGGGCATGTGGAGCTTTGCTAACATATCGCAGAATATAGATAGCTGGTTAAGAGGTTTTCTTAGCCCTACGTGGACGATGGTTATTGAAATGACCATTGCAGGTATTTCTGTGATCAGTTTATTCGCCATACTCGGCCTGGTACTGGTTTTAATGGAAAGAAAAGTTTCTGCCTGGATGCAGATAAGGCTGGGGCCAAACAGGGTTGGGCCAAAGGGGATGTTGCAATCTTTTGCAGATACGCTGAAGCTGCTGGTGAAGGAAGGCCTTACACCAAACGGGGCCGATAAATTTTTATTTAACCTTGCGCCATTTCTTGCCATCATTGTGGCCATGCTGTTAATGGCGCCTATTGCATTTGCAAAAGATTTTCATTTATGGAATATGAATATCGGGGTACTGTATGTTTCCGCAGTGTCCTCCATTTCGGTGATCAGTATTTTAATGGCAGGCTGGGCATCCAATAATAAATATTCTTTAATGGGTGCCATGCGGAGCGGTGCACAAATAGTGAGTTACGAATTATCGGCCGGGTTATCCATTCTTTCAATGGTAGTTTTATGTGGCAGCCTCAATTTAAACGACATCATACAATCGCAGGCAGATGGCTGGTGGATTTTTAAAGGGCATATCCCGGTAATGATTTCTTTTATCATTTTTATTATTGCAGTAACTGCCGAAACCAACAGGGCACCTTTCGATTTGGCCGAAGCAGAATCTGAATTAACAGCCGGGTTTCATACCGAATATTCGGGGATGAAATTTGCCTTGTTTTTTTTAGCGGAATATGTAAATGTTTTTATAGTATGTGCCATCGGCGCTACATTATTTTTAGGAGGCTGGATGCCTTTTCACATTGGCAACTGGCAGGGCTTTAATCATGTAATGGATTATATACCCTCAAGCATCTGGTTCTTTGCAAAAACATTTTTCCTGATATTTTTAATCATGTGGTTCAGGTGGACGTTTCCACGGTTGCGTATAGATCAGTTGCTGAACCTGGAGTGGAAATATTTATTACCCATCAGCATGTTCAATATTTTATTGGTAACATTGATGGCGATATTGGGTTGGCATTTTTAGAACCCGTCCGCTAAAGGGGGGATTGAAATGCCGGGGCTTAAAAATTAATCAAAATGATAAAACCAAATGCAAATTTTTTGTCCTGGCAGTGAAGCAATGAGCAGCATCGTTGCATCGCCCTCTTGTACTGAATACCATTGTGGAACTTTACCGGCAATATAACATTCAAAAAATGAGTTGCTAAAAAGATAATTAAAAAATAAAGAAACTAAAATAGCAGGAGGAAATATTTTGAGGTGGGAGATTAGATCTAAAATTGAAAACACTTTATGTTTATAACAAAATATATTCGGGATGTGTTCAGTGGCTTAAAATCCCTGGTAGTAGGCCTGCGGCGTACCGGCTATTATTTTACGCATCACAAAGAAATTATAACGCAGCAATACCCTGACAACAGGGCAACACTTAATTTACCGGAAAGATTTAAAGGAGAAGTAGTGATGCTGCATGATGAAAACAATGAGCACGCCTGCACCGGGTGTACCGCCTGCGAACTAGCCTGTCCCAATGCAACCATTAAGATTGTAACCAAATTTGATATTACACCAGAGGGCAAGAAGAAAAATGCGATTGATAAATTTGTGTATCACCTTGAGTTGTGTACCATGTGTAACCTATGTATTGTAGCCTGCCCAACAGATGCAATTAAGATGGCACAAACATTTGAGCACAGTGTTTTTGATAGAAGTGAACTTACAAAAGTGCTGAATAAACCAGGCTCGAAAATAAGAGAGGGAGTTGAATGATTTTTAGTACACGAATTTTTTAAGAAACTAATTACACGAATTAGAATTTTGATAGCACGGATTTTTAGAAACGAATTACACGAATTGAGATTTTGATTGCAAGCCCTGAAAGGGCGAAACATCATAGCATAGGGCGACGCCCTATGTAAAACGAAATAACCCAATCAAGCCCTGAAAGGGCGTAACATCAAACCATAGTGTAACAGATAATTACAAAATGAAAAACAAACTAACCATTAAATGAAGATTTTGATTGCAGGTTTTTTTTCAACAAATAACGTGGGAAAAGTTCCACTTTGGTATTCAGTACAAGAGGGCGATGCAACGATGCTGACCATTGCTTCTTAGCCCGGACAATAAGTATTTTAATAATGGATCAAAATTATACCCGTAAAATAACTTCCCTTTAGGGGATGGGGGAAAAACTTTTAAATGACCGGATCAACAATTATATTTTATATGCTTGCTGCCCTTACCCTTGTAAGCGGCATGCTTGCTGTAACTACTCGGCAAATATTTCGTGCCGCTATTTTTTTATTATTTTCCCTCATAGGTATTGCAGGCCTTTTCTTTTGGATGCAATATGATTTTATTGCCGCTGTGCAAATTGTTGTGTATGTAGGCGGCATTACCGTCCTCATTATCTTCTCCATTTTTTTAACACAACAGGCAGGAGAATTATTACCGAATCAAAAAATTGGCCGCCAGGTATTTTCAGCACTGGCAGCTTTTTGTGGTTTTGCTTTAACCTTGTTACAGCTATACCAGCATACATTTACAAAAACAATTGAGCCGGAGTTGGAAGCAAGTGTAGCCAATATTGGCACGCAAATGATGGGTGTTGAAGAAAGCGGCTATGCCCTGCCGTTTGAGGTGATCAGTATTTTATTGCTGGCAGCCATGATTGGCTGTATCGTTATTGCGGCCCCTGCTAACCTAACTAAAAAGGAAGAACAAAAACCTGTTAACACCAATACTTTTA